>JBFHIN010000418.1:0-2111 GCA_041596415.1 Crocinitomicaceae bacterium
GTGGTAAAAAGTGGTAAGAATCCACTAATTTTACCCATTATTAATTGTCATGGCAGGCTTAGTAGGAGAATTTGAAGTTAAGATGGACGCCAAGGGGCGCTTCTTATTTCCTTCCGGTTTACGGAAGCAGCTTTCTCCTGCCTCCCAAAGAGATTTCATGCTGAACAAAGGTTTTGAAGATTGTTTGTCGTTGTACCCTTTACCTGAGTGGGAAAAGATCAGTGAAAAACTTTCAAAAATGAATTTGTTCAAACCAAAGAACAGGATGTTTTACCGCTTGTTTCATCAAGGGGCAAAACTTGTTTCGTTGGATAACGCCGGCAGGGTCTTGATCCCTACAACGCACATTGAGCGAGTAGGATTAGGCCAAGAATTGATGCTTATCGCATACAATGACCGCATTGAAATCTGGGATAAAGAGAAATATTTCTCTATGATCGAAGCTAACATGGCTGATTTCGCTGATTTGGCGGATGAAGTAATGGGTGATTTAAATGAAAACGAATAATACGGAATACCACAAACCGGTAATGCTTCAGGAATGTCTAGACGGGTTGAATATCAATCCCGAGGGCGTTTATGTTGATGTTACTTTTGGAGGAGGAGGTCACTCTCGTGAAATTTTCAAATTGCTTAATGAAAAAGGCAAACTGATCGTGTTTGATCAGGATCCGGATGCAAAAAAGAATGCCTGGGAAGCATCGAATTTCTTTTTTGTAGCAGCAAATTTTTCGTTCATCTCTAATCATTTGCGTATGCTAGGTATTCGTAAAGTTGATGGAATACTGGCAGATCTTGGTGTTTCTTCACATCAGTTTGATGCCGAGCAACGTGGTTTTTCAATACGTGCCAATGCTCCCTTGGACATGCGCATGAATCAAAATGGTGAATTGACCGCTGCTAAAGTGGTTAATGAATACGACGAAAGAGACTTGTTCATACTGTTTAAGGTGTATGGCGAGTTGAAGAATGCCCGAAAAATTGCCAACGCCATTGTGACAAAACGAGAAGTAAAGAAGATCAAAACAACGGGTGAGTTGATCTCAATTCTTGAAAAATTAGCACCAAAGCACAAAGAGCAGAAGTTTTATGCACAGGTTTTTCAAGCAATACGCATTGAGGTGAATCAAGAGCTTGAAGTATTGAAGCGATTTTTAGAGCAAACACCGGATGTGTTGAATCCTGGGGGTAGGCTAGTGGTCATGTCCTATCATTCTCTTGAGGACCGATTGGTGAAAAACTTCATGAAAAAAGGCTCGTTGACCGGTGAAATAACCAAAGACTTTTACGGAAATATATTAAAGCCATTTGATGAGGTGGTTAGACATCCGATAATACCTACAGAGGAAGAAATTGCGATGAATTCTAGAGCAAGGAGTGCAAAATTAAGAATAGCTGAGCGAAGAAATGGATAATGAATTCATAGATAAGGAAACGGCTGAGCAAGTGGAAAAGGAAATGGCCAAAAAAGAGAAGAAAAAATCTTCTCCTAAAAAAGGTCGCACCAATACATTTACGCAGATCATTAACGGAGATTTCCTGAAAAGGGAATTTGTGCTTAATAACCTGAACTTCATCTTTTTCATCATTCTTCTTTTGTTATTGATCGTAGCGAAAGGTTATTACGGAAAGCAATTATCTAAGGATGTGGATACTGCACAAAAGGAAATGGATGAGATGACTGCCGACTATATTGAAGCGAAAGCAAAATTGGAAGAAGAGACACAGCGCTTTATGTTGGTTGAAAAGTTGGAAGGAAGTGGATTGAAGGAAACCATAAATCCAACAAAAGTGATTCGCTTAAAAAAAGGGACGGAAATTAAATGAGTAATAAAAAGGACATAATCTGGAGAGCCTATTTGGTGTATTTCGGTTTTGTACTGATCATGTTGGTCGTGCTCTTTAAAACTGTTACCATACAATTTGAAGGCAAGTCAAATGTGTTTGATTCCTCTGAAGAGAAAATGCCAATTCGAATTGTGAAAAGGACACCCAGACGCGGTGAGATCCTCGATGCGAATTATACACCTTTGCTTACTTCAGTTTCTTTTTACGACATCCACATGGATCCAACCGTCATCGATCAAAAAATGTTTGATGCAGAGATCTCA
>JBFHIN010000419.1:0-2110 GCA_041596415.1 Crocinitomicaceae bacterium
GGTAACACCTACACAATGCTCATAGACAACTACTCTACTTCAGGTAATGGTTTCGACGTCAGTTTTCCGCAAGGAACTTCAGTTATTGGTCCAAGCGCAACCTTTACAAGCTCATTGGCAGCTGATTGTTTTACCTTGAGCGTTTCAAAAACATGCCCTACCACTAACTCAACTTATTTGTGGAATTTCGGAGATGGTACAACTTCAACTTTACAAAATCCACCAGCCAAAGTTTATGGATCAACAGGGAATTATACGGTGTCATTAACGGTCACTGACGCCCTTGGCTGCGTAAGAACCACCTCTCAAAATGTGAATGTTGGTTGTTTACCTTTGCCCGTGGAGCTGTACAGTTTCAATGCTGAACGCTACGAACGAAAAACAGAATTATCTTGGGAAATGATTTCCGAAAACAACAATTCTCACTTCACACTTTACAGATCTTTAGACGCAAATACATGGGACAAAATTACCACTGTCAATTCAATAGGAAACCATAGTAATCCAGTTACCTATGAGTACGTAGATGACAATTCATCTATCCAAATGGATCAGACCATTTATTACCAGCTCTTTCAAACAGATTTTGACGGAACCACTAACTTACTAGGTACCACTTCTTTATCTGGTATAAATTCATACACAAAGAAAATAAAAATGTCCATTTCGCCTAATCCAAATGACGGAAACGAAGCTACTTTGACTTTTGTTAATCAAATTTTCACTAATGGAAGCATCAGAATTCAAGATGCGCAGGGAAAGACAATCGAAATGTCAGATGTTAAACTTAACAAAGGCGTTAATAATTTGAATATTGACCTTTCTTCCTACCCCAAAGGAGTTTATTTAATCTCATTTGAATCTACACAAGGATCTGAATATCTTAGATTTGTAAAGATTTAATTCAAAATAGACAAAAAAAATCCCCTTCTGCTGAAGGGGATTTTTTTTTGAATTATTTTCTTACCATTCTTCTTCCTTACCGTCCTCTTTATTACTTTGATCCAAAAGTCTTTGCCAGTTATAAGTTGGATCGTCCAAATCATTCAATATTTCGCGATACTCATCCGGAGAAAGATCGTAGCGCTCTATTTCTTCCCCCGTATATTCCTCGATAGCCTCAAGTAATTCAAGTTCCGTTTTACTACAAAAGGACAAAGCTTGTCCGCGTTGATTACCACGCCCTGTTCTACCGCAACGGTGCACATAGTTCTCCGGATTATCCGGCAGATCGTAATTGATCACATAATCAACCGTCGGTATATCGATACCTCTGGCAGCCACGTCGGTGGTTACAAGCACCCTGTTCTCTCCTGACCTGAAGCGATCTAGAATGGCAAAGCGTTCCTTTTGTTCGATACCACCGTGCAGTGCCTCTGATTTTAAGCCAGCTCTTTCCATGGCAGCAACAACTCTTTCCACGCGAACTTTGGTACGTACAAAAACAATGAATTTCTTGTCTTCATATTCCTTCAGAACATTTTCAAGAAAGAATCGTTTGTCATCCATTTCAATAAAGGTCACTGCATGATCAATGTTCTTAGCTACAGGATTCTTTGGTGAGATCTGGATTCGGATGGCATTTTTAACCACGCTGTATGCAAGTGATTTGATTTTTTTTGAGATCGTTGCCGAGAAAAAGAGCGTTTGACGTCGTGAAGAAATTTTCTTAAGTACATCGTGGATGTCTTTATTAAATCCAAGATCCAACATTAGATCAGATTCATCCAACACTAAGAATTCAACTCTCGACACATCCAAATGACCTTGGGCTATGAGATCGAACATTCGTCCAGGCGTTGCTACAAGTACGTCGATCCCGTTATTTAAGGTACGAATTTGCTGCTCCTGTTCTACACCACCAAAAAGTCCAAAAGCTTTAACGCTCGTTCGTTTACCAATTTCCCTAAATACACCTGAAATTTGCTTGGCTAACTCACGTGTAGGCACCATGACCAAACAGCGAATGCCATCATAATTCTTTCTGCGTCTCTTTTCAAGCGCATCAATGATCGGAATCGCAAAAGCGGCTGTTTTCCCGGAACCCGTCTGAGCTACAGCCATTACATCCTCCCCTTCCATGATCGGTTTAATTGCCTTGAACTGAATA
>JBFHIN010000420.1:0-2106 GCA_041596415.1 Crocinitomicaceae bacterium
ACCTCACAACTTAGAAAATATTCGAATGGTTCTCACGAGTTAATGATCGGTATTGACTTCGGTAAAGATCTGGTCAAAATAAAAACTCCACGATACTTTTAAAACTCAGCCTTATGAAAAACTTAACTCACATAAAATACTTGTATGCCTTGGCCTTCGGATTGGGTATACTCTCTTCGTGTACTAATTACCATGTTCAAAAGGGTGATTTGTATTACGACAACATTGCCTACGCTAAAGCAATTCATCATTACGAAAAGGTGTATCCTGCAAAAAGCGAGTCTGAAACGGCACTTCGTCTAGCAGATTCTTATTACAAAACAGGAAATATTGATTCAGCAGAGGCAATCTATAAACGTGAAATTGCTTCCGGAAATCGTAATCCAAAAGTAAATTATCAATACGCAAAAGTACTCATGGCCGATGGAAAACACGACAAAGCAGAAGTGTACTTGAAAAAATACTTGCAGGTACACAGCACAGATCCTGTAGCTAAAATGCTACTCTCCTCCTGCAGATCACTTTCAGAAAGATATCGAGACACTTCACTCTTTGCTCTTCATCCGATCATCAAGGAAGATTTTGTCAATACCTTCAGCGTAATTGAATACCAAAACGGCGCCGTATTTGCTGCAGATAAAACCGTATTTCTAGGCACCAAAAAAAGTGCATGGACCGGTAACTCTTATCTGGATTTATATTTCATGAAAAAGGATACGGAAGGCAACTGGTTACAACCTGAGTTACTTCAAGGTGATATAAACGGTAGATTCCATGAAGGTCCTGCCTGCTTTTCTTCTGACGGCAAAACAGTTTATTTCACTCGTTCCAATTACTACAAACGTAAACTGGAAGTGAGTGACACGCGTGAAAATAACCTGAAAATTTTCAAAGCTACATTGATCGATGACAAATGGAAAAACCTAGTGGAATTTCCTTACAACAGTGATGATTATTCTGTTGGGCACCCAACCACTACCGCAGACGGTAAAACCATGTATTTTGTCTCCGACATGCCGGGTGGATACGGTGGGACTGATCTCTACAAATCAAGTATGGCAAACGGAATGTGGTCTGAACCTGTAAACCTGGGACCTGTGATCAATACGGCAGGAAATGAAATGTTCCCATACATTCACACGGATGGCGCGCTGTATTTTTCTTCCGATGCACATAACTCAATGGGCGGGCTCGATGTTTTTATTACCTACTTTGATGGATTAAAATGGGCCCAACCCGAAAATTTAAATTATCCGCTCAATTCAAACAAAGACGACTTCGGGTTCTCCTTAAGCAGTGACAACCGCTCAGGCTTTGTTTCCTCTTCACGATCAAAGAATGACAAGATCTATTCTTTCGAGAAATTCGACCCAACCTTTAACCTCTATGGCGTGGCGCGCGAAAAAGGAACACAGATTATGATCGAAGGTGTGAAAGTGGAAATTTTCAACGTTGACAAAGGAACAACCGAAACAGTAATGAGCGATCCCAACGGAAAATTCAACATTCGTTTGGCTCCAAACAGCGATTACAACCTGATCTGTACAAAATTCGGGTGCTTTACTAAAAAAGACTTCCTGTCTACAAAGAACCTAAAATACTCACAAGACTTTTTCGCTGATTTCGAAGTTGAACCGATCATCTTGAACAAACCGATCGTTCTTGAAAACATCTATTACGACTTCGATAAATGGAATATCAGAGAAGACGCAGCTGTAGAACTCAACAAACTAGTCAAATTGTTAAATGACAATCCTACTATCGAAATTGAGATGGGCTCGCACACTGACTCTAGAGGTAACGACATGTACAACCTGATCCTTTCGGATAAGCGTGCTTTGGCAGCAGTGAAATATCTCATTTCACAGGGTATAGATCCAAAACGATTAACCTTTAAAGGTTACGGTGAAAAAGTACTTCGTAACGAATGTGGAAACGATGTGGAATGCTCCGAAGAAAAACACCAGCTAAATAGAAGAACTGAATTTAAAGTCACTAAAATGTAGGTTAAACACTTGATGAAAAAAGGCCCAATGAAGGGCCTTTTTTCATATTAAGAATTTTGATTACCGAAGGTAAATGATATAAAACATCAAATACTATTAC
>JBFHIN010000421.1:0-2102 GCA_041596415.1 Crocinitomicaceae bacterium
CAAACAGACACCGATGGAAAAGAAACATACTCCATGGTGGTTTCGAATCTTTTAAACACGACAGAAAACCATACTTTCAGAATTCAGCCTAATCCGGCTTCAAGCAATGAGATTCTGCACATAGATATAACCAGCAAAAAAGAAGATAAAATTCTTTTACAGATAGCTGATGCAACAGGAAATCAGTTGTTAAGTGAAATAATAGATGTTAAGAAAAGTGTAAGCGTCGCGTTTGACAAAAAGCTCCCTTCAGGCGTTTATTTCATTACTACCCGAAATAGCACGGGTGAAACACTCACCAAGAAATTGATTATAAATTAAAAAAAATCCCCTTCTATAAAGGGGATTTTTTTTAATTATATATGTATTTGAATATTTCATAACATACTGATTTGTAGTTATATAGAAAGGAAATTCTATCAAAAATGTTGGTGGCTCACATCTAATAAAATGACATTATTTTAGATTATCATTGATCTGAATAATTTTATCAAATTATAATTTTCATCGATTAAAATAGGGTTTTCGTCTTAATTTTTCATCACTTTATCTATAGGTTAAAATTTATCTTGCTATATTTGAGGCAATTAACAACAAGTTTACCCAGCGTAAATTGAGTTTTGCTACAATATTAACCTATTACTATTCAATGAAAAAGACGCTTATCTTTGCTTTTTCCCTAGCTTCCTTTTTGGCCTCGGGACAAGCAAACAACTCACCTGAAGAAACTCCTTTAGAGCTAAAGTATGCAGCTGAAGGTTCTTTTGAAGTAATCTCAAAAGATAAAATCCAAGAGCTATTTACCATTGATGTACTTATTGAAATTGAATCAAGAAGGCACGCCACGAAGTACATTGACTGGGACGCCACAGAGTATTCTATAATACGAATTTTTCCAAAAAGCGTATTAAACTCAACAACAACTAATCACTAATATTCACTAAAACCTTTGCAACAATGAAACACAAATACGCATTAGTGATATTAGCCCCATTCATGTCGTTTACGACATTTGCTCAACCTGCAAATAACACTTGCTCAGGCGCAACTACACTTCCAACTAATGGAACATGTATAGGAGGAACAACCGTTGCGGCAACTGATACTTGGGTAGGAACCGTTGGTTGTGCCGGGAACAATGACGAAGTATGGTATACGTTTATAGCTACTGGAACACAAGGCAATGTGGTTATTACTTCTGGGACATTAGGCGGAAATATAGAATTAACAGTCGTGGAAGCAACAGGACCTTGTACAGGCTTGGCACTTCGAGGATGGAATTGTGGTCCTTCAGTAATGAACACAACTTTCAGTGGCTTCCAAGTTGGGGTCAGATATTATTTTACAATATCTTCCACAGGTGCGAATGGGACTTTCACGATTTGTAACACCATGTCCACCCCTCCGCCAGTCCCGGGCCAAGATTGTACTACCCCAGCCGTATTGTGCAATAACAACTCTTTCAGTCAAGGTAATTTTACAGGAGTAGGAACGGCGGAAACAATTTCCACCAATACTTGTTTTGGTAGTCAGGAAAGGCAATCTCGTTGGTATACCTTTACAATCGGGTGCACCGGCACATTTGGATTTGTCATACAACCTTCTAATTCTTCCAACGATATTGATTGGCTAATTCTTAACACTACCACTGGAGGCTGCTATTCAACCGGTACCGTAATAAAGACTGGTTCTGTAGCTTGTAACTGGAGTGGATGCCCAGGTGCAACAGGAATACACACCACCCCATCAACTGTCCCTAATTCAAGAAACTCTGGAGCAGGATGCTTTGGGTCTTATGCGGCATTTACAACCACATTACCTACTTTTACTGCGGGTAACACCTACACAATGCTTATAGACAACTTCTCTACTTCAGGTAATGGTTTCGACGTAAGTTTTCCGCAAGGAACTTCAGTTATTGGTCCAAGCGCAACCTTTACAAGCTCATTGGCAGCTGATTGTTTTACCCTGAGCGTTTCAAAAACATGCCCTACCACTAACTCAACTTATTTGTGGAATTTCGGAGATGGTACAACTTCAACTTTACAAAATCCACCAGCCAAAGTTTATGGATCAACAGGGAATTATACGGTGTCATTAAC
>JBFHIN010000422.1:0-2097 GCA_041596415.1 Crocinitomicaceae bacterium
ATTAAACACAGCGAAACGAGCAATCGCTCTGAAGCATTCTTCTATCATGATAATGGTAAATTAATGAGCTATGGAATTTACCGTGATATGAAGAAAGATTCGCTCTGGCTTAATTTTGGTCCTTCAGGTAGAATAAGTAACTCAGAAAACTATAAGAGCGATTTGTTGGACGGAAAGAAAACGATCTACTATGTGCCGGAAGATCCAACCGATAAAACGCAAGTTGTTTCAACTGTTATGAATTACAAGCAGGGCAAGTTGGATGGTGAATACATAGAGTATTTCAATAATGGTACAATTAAAGCAAAAGGATCATATGTAAATGATAAAAAAGACGGAATTTGGGTGCGTTATCACGTGACCGGAAAAAAAATGGTCGAAGAACGTTATAGGAATGGCTTGAAATATGGATGGAGCTATGCATTCAATGAAGGTGGAAAGGAAATTGGGAAACAATTCTTTTGGGAAGGAAAAGCTTATTCAGGAAAAGCACTCGATATCAAGTTGGCAGAATTAAAAAGAAAAGGAATTGATCCCAACCAATAAGCATTTTAATTCGTATATTAGTTAACTGTGAAGATGACTAAACTCATATATCTGTTACCTGTGGTCTTGCTAGCGGGATTTTCGGCTTGTAAAAAACAAGCTCCTCCACCAAGCTTTCATTACAATTATTATGATGTAACACCGGGCCGCTACGTTGAGTATGATGTTATGGAAATTGTGCACGACGTTACGCAAAGCATACCGCACGATACTTCTCGCTATCAGTTGCGAACAGTGATTGGAGATACGGTGCATGACAATGAAGGACGAATTGCGAGAAAATACTTAAGATATACACGACCAAATGCTTCGGCAAACTGGCAGATCAAGGATGTTTGGACCACGATCATTGACCAAAATAGGGCTGAGCTCGTTGAGGAAAATCAGCGGGTAATCAAGTTGGTTTTTGCACCATCGTTGAGTAAAGAGTGGAATGCCAATGCTTTCAATACAAACACAGCACTGGATTGTTTTTATACCAATTTACATGAATCCATGTCTTTGGGTGCATTGTCTTTTGATAGTACCTTGATCGTTGAGCAAGAGAATTTCATATCATTTATAGATTACAGAAGAAAATTTGAGGTTTACGCCAAAAATGTGGGATTAGTCAAGAAATACTACAAAAATCTGATCATTAATAATTACGATACATTAAATGTCAAAAAAGGCAATGAATTGTTCTATACTTGTATCGGTTTTGGAAAAAATTAAAGCATCAGATCGTTAACATGCGTATTGTCATTTACTCCACTTTTTATCCTTTCAGAGGCGGTATAGCCCAGTTTAATGCGATCATGTACCGATGCTTTGAGAAAAATCATGAGGTAAAAGCGTTTACTTTCAAACAACAGTATCCATCGTTGCTGTTTCCCGGAAAAAGTCAGATGGTTCAACCGGGTGATGTGGTGGATCAAACTCCAGCAGAAAGAGCCGGGTCGCCGTTTAATCCCCTGAGCTATTTTGGTGCCGCTCGAAAGATTAGAAAATCTAATCCAGATCTGTTCATCACAATTTTCTGGATTCCACTTTTTGGGTGGTTGTTGGGGTATATCGGTAAAAAACTTAAAGGTCAATCCAAACGATTACTATTATTACATAATGTAATTCCTCACGAAAAACGTTTTTTTGATCGTTGGCTAACCACTTACATGCTTAAGCACTATGACGGATTCATAGTGATGTCTGAAAAAGTTGAAAATGATCTATTGTCCTTAAAACCAGATGCCAAATTTGTGCGTTTGCAACATCCTTGGTACGACCACTTTGGCGACCCAATTCCGAAAGAACACGCATGCGAAAAATTGGGGGTAGATGACTCCAAACGTGTTTTGTTGTTCTTTGGGTTAATTCGAGATTACAAAGGCCTGGATATTTTGCTAGACGCCTTTGAATTACTTGATGATCGCTATGCATTGGTCATTGCAGGTGAAGTATATGGAAATGTGAAAAAATATGAAGATCAAATTGCTCGTTCAAGGGGTAAAGATCGTATTCTTTTCAATAGTTCGTATGTTTCAGATATGGATGTTCCCACTTATTTTTCTGCAG
>JBFHIN010000423.1:0-2096 GCA_041596415.1 Crocinitomicaceae bacterium
ATTCGCCTATTTTTTGCAAACCAAGTTCAATTACAAGAAATGGAACCTAACTTCGGGTTTAAGATTCGATGAATACAGTGATTTTGGACAATCATTCAATCCTAGGCTGGGAATCAACTATCAAATATTTAAAAACTTGAGTGTGAAAGGTCTCGTGGGCAAAGCCTTTCGTGCGCCAACGTTTCTGGAGTTATATGACAACACTACATTAGGCAATGAGCACGGTGTAAAGGGAAATACAGATCTGAGTCCGGAAATAATTACCACCTACGAATTAGCGGCGGAATATGTGCGAAGAATATTTGTGGCGCGTTACAATGTATTTTTTATGGATAATAGGAATTTGATCCGAATTTATGATCCTCATGGTGGTGGTAGTATTGGTGTCTATGAGAATATCGGAGATGTGGCGACTTACGGTCATGAATTTGAAATTACCATTCGTATCGCTCAACCCTTGCAGTTCTATTGCAATTTTTCGCAATACATCAGTTATTTTGAATGGAGTGAGGATAAGATTAATCAATCCGAAATCGTTTTTTACAGCAAACAGCCTCAATACAATAAGGAGTTAAGAAATATTCCTACCATTCGGGCAAATTCGGGTTTGAAGTTTAATTATGGCAAGTGGCGCTTGTTTGCCGGAGCCAATTTTGGCAATCCGAGTCAAAATAATAAACGTTTTTACCTTGAAAAAGACAGTTACATCGACATTCCTCACTACTTGGTTGGGAATTTTTCCGCGGCCTATCAAATAACGCCGAAACTTATAACGCAATTGTCAGCGTTGAACATTGGAGTGAAGTACAGTGATCCTGATGAATCAACAAATATAGACGCGTTCGGTGATCTTGGCTTAAAGCAACCAGGACTGATAGTGAATTTTAGCTTGAAATATGAATTTTAATTGAACAAATATGAGCTCAATATTGAACATAAAGTATTCGGCAACTGTTCTCATGCTGTTATTGTTACTTGGCTGTAGAAAAAATGAGCCTAAACAGGAGGCAATCGTTATTGGAACAATTAACATGTCGATGAGCGCTGAGGAGGATCTCATTCGGACACAAGAGGCGCTAATTGGGAATTTCGTGGCGGATGGATTGGCTGAGGCAGTAAGATCAAAAGGATATGAAATTGATTTTTGCCTAGTGAATTCAGGTGCCATTCGTTTTGATCAACAGCTGAGACCGGACGGGATTTATCCTTCCGGGGATATTACCAACTCAACGATCGAAGAGATGCTGCCTTTCGGAAATGTACCCGTTATTGTGCAAGTTACAGGCAGTCAATTGAAAAAAATACTTGAAAGATCAGTGGCAAAGTTACCCTTAGCAAAGGGGTCTTTTCTTCAATTGTCTAAAGAAATAAGAATTAAAGTTGATCCTATGGCAGCAGAACAACAGTTAAATCCGCAAGAAACAGCGATAGTTAGCGAGGGCTCACGTATTGTATCGATCAATATTAATGGTTTTCCATATGATCCGGAAGCAACCTATAAGGTCTTATTGAATGAATTTATTGCCCAAGGGGGTGATGGTTTTGTTACTTTAAATGCCGTTTCGCCAAATAATAAAGTTTATCTTCCTAACTATATTTCCACGTATCTGATCGACTATGTAATCATAAATTCACCAATAACTGTTCAGCTAGACGGACGCATTGAATTTCAATAAATGTTGAATTGGCATCCACATATACGTTTTCTTTCGGGAGTTTTGATGACCCTTTTGCTCAACTCTTCCTTTATCTTAAGTAAAAGCGAGGATGAGATTGCTATAAAATCAGCCTTTTTGTTCAATTTCACGAAATACATAGAATGGGAAAATGGAAGTTTGGATGATGCATCAAGTTTTAAGATTGGTGTAGTGAACGATCCTGAGATGATTCAAGCTCTGAGGAATTCAAGTGTTAAAAAGATCAAGAATAAAAAAGTAGAAATAATACAAATCAATTCTATTGATAAAATTCAAGAATGTCATTTATTCTTTTTTTCCGCTTCGACAAGTTTAAGTGATATAAAATCATACTCAACTTCTAAATCTACCCGCTTTGCATTATTGGTAGCTGAAAGAAAAAATGCACTGAATAATGGG
>JBFHIN010000424.1:0-2054 GCA_041596415.1 Crocinitomicaceae bacterium
AAATAACACAAAGTTCTATTTTCATCAATGACGGGAACAATGTCGGCACCAATACTCACAGCAACCAGATCGATACTATCTTCAAGTGGATCCATTGTCCACCCTTTTTTCTGATAAATCGCTTGAAGAAGTTTGTAGGCAACACCGCATCCGGAAAGTTCCTTAAAGGGATAAGCGCAATCTGCCTGTTTTGGATTAAGTATTATGCCATCAGGTAACTCGTCACCGGGGTTGTGATGATCACAAACAATAAAATCTATACCCAAAGATTTGGCGTGTGCAATTTGTTCTACCGCTCTAATTCCACAATCCAGAGCAACGATTAAAGAAAATTCATTTTCTCTGGCATAATCAATTCCTTGAAAGCTTATACCATAACCCTCACTGTAGCGGTCAGGGATATAAAAATCCACAAGCTTGTAGTGATTCCCTAGGGCTTCCATCATCAGAGCAACAGCGGTTGTACCATCAACATCATAATCACCGAAGAAAAGAATCTTCTCCTTTTTTGTAATAGCTTCAACAATACGGTTAACGGCAAGCTCCATGTCCTTCATTATATATGGATCATGCAATTGTCCCCAATGAGGTCGAAAAAAGGCTTCAGCATCTTCGTAATTGTCTATCCCCCTCTGCAACAAAAGAGCAGCAACAATGCGGTCAATTTTCAATTTTGAACGAAACTCCTCAACGGTTGTATCAGCTATTGCCGTTTTGACAAGCCACCTTTTTTGCATATTTTTCAATTTTAATAGTTTAATTTATGAAATTAGTTTCTTTCTGTTTATTCTTCATTGGAGCTTTTTATTCGTTTTCTCAATCCTCCTATCAATTTGAGCAACCATTACCTCCAGCGCAGAGCAACCTAAAATCATTGCCAACATTTCTTTTTGGTACCTATCAAAGCCCGAATCTATCCATCAACTATGAGATCAATGCAAACGGAATTTTTACTGTTTCCAACAATTTCATGAGCCTTTCCAGAGCTGCGATCCGCGAATCCTCCAAGTATGAGGTCCGAGAGGGGTATCTTTTCGGTTTGAACGACATTGATTCAGTTCCATGTGTGCTTCAGGGCGAATTCTACCATTTTGCCTTACGTCATAAGGATCAGCTCGTTGGCGATAGCTCAAAGAATATTCTTAGAAAGCTCGACAACGATTCCTATGTGTTGAATTTCTTTGAAAACGGTGCTTTCACTCCAGCTCTGCTGACTTTTAAGGATAAAAAATTGATCATTCAGTACTTTTCTTATGAGGACAACACCAAAGTATTCGAATCCATTACTAATCAACGCACAGTTAACACAAGCTCTTTATCCGAAATCTACTTAAATCCCAATGCGGAAGAATTCAAAAAGCTTTCTCAGCGCGATTATCTGGGTAAACAAGTGATCTATTCAAAAACATTATAGTTACATACCATCGCCGTCCAACAAATTACCAAGACCGCCAAGGATACTTCCCTCCTCTTTTCTGGATCCCCTACCATAGGACAGTATTCTTGAGGCAAGGCGACTTATTGGAAGTGTTTGTAACCAAATGTCTCCCGGTCCGGTCAGTGTTGCAAAGAAAACACCCTCCCCACCAAAGAGGGTATTTTTTATTCCGCCTACGAATTGAATATCGTAATCAATTGTAGCACTATAGGCAACAATACAACCTGTATCTATGCGCAACGTTTCTCCAGCTTTCAGCGTACGTTTTAAAATATGTCCACCAGCATGGCAAAAAGCCATTCCATCACCTTCTAGCTTCTGCATAATGAATCCCTCACCACCAAAAAGCCCTGTCCCGAGTTTGCGCTGAAATTCGATACCGATTGACACCCCTTTGGCCGCACATAAAAAAGCATCTTTCTGACAGATGATCTTTCCATTATATTCGAACAGATCTATCGGAATGATCTTTCCTGGATAAGGTGAGGCAAATGCTACTCTTGCTTTTCCTCCTCCGTTGTTCGTAAATGCCGTCATAAAGAGACTCTCCCCAGTCAATAAACGTTTTCCTGCTCCAAAGATCTTCGACATGAAGCCACTCCCCTCTTTTCCGCTT
>JBFHIN010000425.1:0-2050 GCA_041596415.1 Crocinitomicaceae bacterium
TTATCGAAATTGATGATTCGATAGTTAGGATATTTGTTAACAAACAGACGCACTACGTGAGAACCAATAAAGCCGGCTCCACCTGTCACCAAAATATTTTTGTCGTATTTCATCGCTTACAATGACCAATAGTCAAGTTCGTTTATTTTTCCTTTAAAAATTCCCTTTACATCAACAAAAACGCCTTTTCCATCTTTCAAGAATTTCTTGAAATCGTTTTCATTCATTGCCATGTAATCTTTATGATTTACAGCAACAATAACGGCGTCGTAATCGTTTCCGGCAGTTTCGATCAATCCAACTCCATATTCATGTTTCATTTCTTCCGACGACGCATGTGGATCCATGACATCTACATGTACCTGAAACGATTCAAGTTCGTTAACTACATCAATTACTTTTGAATTGCGGATATCGCTTACATCTTCTTTAAAAGTAGCACCCATCACAAGCACTTTGGAATCTTGAATGTGTTTTCCTTGCGCTAAAATTCGTTTAACGGTTTGTTTACCGATATAGAATCCCATAGAATCGTTTACGTATCGGCCACTAGTTATCACTTTAGAATGATAACCTGCTTGTTGTGCTTTATGCGTGAGGTAATACGGATCAACACCAATACAATGTCCTCCAACCAATCCCGGCGTAAATTTTAAGAAATTCCATTTTGTTCCAGCAGCTTCAAGTACATCAAAGGTGTTAATCTTCAACTTATTGAAAATGATCGACAATTCATTGATCAAGGCAATATTTACATCTCGCTGGGTATTTTCAATGATCTTAGCAGCTTCCGCAACTTTGATACTGCTTGCTCTATGCACTCCAGCGTCTACCACCAGCTCATAAGTCTTGGCAATTTCCTCCAAAGATTCAGTATCGCAACCGGAAACTACCTTCACGACATTCTGCAACGTGTGTTGTTTGTCTCCTGGATTTATGCGTTCTGGGGAATATCCCACTTTAAAATCTTCTACGAATTTCAACCCGGATTCTTGTTCCAACACCGGAATACAATCCTCCTCAGTACATCCCGGATACACTGTCGATTCAAAAACAACGTAATCACCTTTTTTCAATACTTTTCCAACCGTTCCGCTGGCACTCAAGAGTGGTTTTAAATTCGGTAAATTTGCGTCATCGATTGGTGTCGGAACTGCCACTATGTAGAATTGCACGTCCTTTAGATCCTCTATATTATCTGTAAATAAGATGTCACAACCCTCAAAGTCTGACTTTTCCAATTCATTGCTGGGATCGATGTGTTGCTTCATCAACGCAACGCGCTCTGCACTGATATCAAAACCTACGACCTTTATTTTCTTAGCAAATTCCAAAGCGATTGGTAGACCTACATAGCCCAAACCGATCACTGCTAGCTTTGCTTCTTTATTCAGTAATTTAGTGTAAATTGAGTTGTTCATTTCTTACTTTATAAATTCGTTCAATTATTTCAACCACTTTTAGTCCTTCCAGTGCATTTGTTGTAGCTGATGTTCTGCCTTTAAGTGTGTCGATCACATTTTTGATCACGTAATTATGATTGGCAGCAGAACCCTTATAAGCTCCATAATCGTTCCCCGGGTTGGTTGGGGCCAATTCCGGCATTTCGTAACCAGCAATATTACAGATCTCAACTTCGTTCATGTATTGACCTCCAATTTTCACACTTCCTTTTTCACCAATTATGGTTAATGAACTTTCCAAATTTTGGTTAGCCACGGCAGTTGAATAGTTTATACAACCCATTCCGCCATTGATAAAATCAAAGCTTACAAAACCCGAATCTTCAAAATCCGTGGAGTCTTTATGGGTGAAATCCGCAAACTTTCCTTGAATATTATCGATATCTCCAAAAAGCCAATACATAATATCAATGAAGTGAGAAAATTGCGTATACAATGTTCCTCCGTCCAAATCCTTGGTTCCTTTCCAGCTACCTTTTTTATAATAGCGATCATCGCGATTCCAATAGCAATTCAACTGTACCATGAAAATTTTACCCAATACTTGGTTCTCGATCATAGATTTGATCCATTCGGATGGTGGTGAA
>JBFHIN010000426.1:0-2049 GCA_041596415.1 Crocinitomicaceae bacterium
GACGATGAAATTGAATGCTAGATCAGATTTAATCGATCAAGTTTTTATTCAATCACAAATAATATTTTTAATCGTAACATTTTTATTTTTTATTTCTAATTCATTTGGCCAAGTTGCCAATGTAAGCACAGACAAGCCTGGTTATTTTCCGGGTGAAAATGTAATCATTACCGGTTCAGTTTGGAGCCCTAATGAGAATGTAAGCATCATCATAGATAAAGAAGGTTTTCCTTTAGAAAGTGACACGATCATTGTAACAGCTAATTCATTTGGTAGAATCCAGGATGCAAGTTATTCTATTTCTTCCAGCGATATGAATACCTTATATAATGTACGTGCACGTGGAAACACTTCTTTGAAAGCAGCT
Organism: Crocinitomicaceae bacterium; assembly: GCA_041596415.1. Classification (GTDB taxonomy): domain Bacteria; phylum Bacteroidota; class Bacteroidia; order Flavobacteriales_D; family Crocinitomicaceae; genus M0103. Next base: position 368 of record JBFHIN010000426.1, read on the forward strand.
TCTACCTCGTTTTCCAATAAGTTGGGTTTAGCACAAGCGCACAATGGGGGTGTGGGTGATACTCCAATTTCTCCAGTAGTTTGGGTTAACGGAAATGCAAACAGACAAAACTCCCATTATCGTGAAGGAAATTCAATCCCGTATCGCGTAATAATTGACGATGTACCATCAGGAACACATATTTTAAGAATTAAATACGATATTAAGCATAGTGGGAAACATGCTATTGATTATTTAACGACATACAATAGAAGTATAGGTGCCGGTGGAATAAGCGAAATTGTGAACCCTCTTTCTGATCTACCGACCGGAGAAGGTGCGTTTATTGGTCCGAACTTTTTTAATATTCCGACTCCTGCACCAGCAGCTATGGCGAATGGTTTTTATCAACCGAATACTTCGTTTTTATCCTTACCTCAAGCCGATAGAAGAATGGCTGCCTACAATGCAACTATTTTAAGTATTGTTTATTTGTATGAAGGGAATATCAATGCGGCAAATTCGACAACTGAGATCGAAATTTCATACCAAGTAACTGATGGACCAAGGAATGTTGTGTTTGCTTGGAGTGGGCATATTGCCAGTCGTTTGGATTGGGGTCCGGGAACATCTGCAAATCGAATTAATGGTTCTCCGTATCATACAGCTCTAGGTATTTCAGATTTTATAAATGGCGCACAAGATAGATCCCTACAAGCTTCCGCAGTGCAGTTTATTCCAACTTGTTCGTTGACTCAAATTCCTGATGCCTGTGCTGGAGATACCATATCAATTACCGCAAGCACTAATGCACCGACACCTCAATATTCATGGACAGGTTTAAATGGTGCAATAATTTTAGGTAGCGGTGCCACAGTTAATGTAATTGTCCCAAACACAGGACCTTATGAAGTAAAAGTTTCAATAGTTGATACTTTTGAAGGTCAAGTCACTTCTGACGCTTCTGTTTGTTCTCAATTCGGAAATGTTAAAGTGGATCCTACTGTATCGGTTGGTCCAGATCAATCACAATGTTTGGGAATTGATGGGCGCGATTTTGAAGTTTCTGGAAGTGTTTCTTCCGGATCTTTTGAATGGGTAGTGGTTTCAGGTGCCGCAACAATCGATTCACCAAATTCCCTTACCACAATGGTTCATTTGGATCAAGGTTCAGATTTTGCAGTATTAAAACTGCAAGCAATAGGTTCTTGCCAGGAACAAAGCGATAGTTTGACATTGACAGTTAATGCGGCAGAAGCCGTTAACATTCAAACCAATGATGATCCGGATTGTCAGGATCTGACAGGTTCTTATTCAGTCACAGCCACTGAAGGAAACTCGTATCAGTGGTCTATTAGTGGCGACGCTTCTATAGACGGTTCAAGTACGAGCTCATCGGTATCAGTAATCGTTGATAATTTATGTTCAGTTTCATTTTCATTAAGTGTGGCAGTAACTGACAGCGATGGTTGTATTGCTTATGACACGTTACAAGTGTCATTTAGTGATTCCGTTCCTCCATTGATTTCACAAGGACCTGGTGCAGATGCAACAATTGCCTGTCCTTCAGAACCTGAGTTTACGGCTCCGCAAGCAACCGATGCCTGTGACCAGAATCCTCAGATCCATCAGTTAGAAGATGAACGAGTGGACGGAAACTGTGCGGCAGAATATTCAGTAACGCGTCGTTGGTACTTTACCGA
>JBFHIN010000427.1:0-2035 GCA_041596415.1 Crocinitomicaceae bacterium
TGATCTTTTTTATGTTTCTATCGTGTTCAGAGGAAAAAACGACTAAAAAAGTATTGCCCTTTGTCGGTAATTACGACCTGGAATATAAGCTAGTCGATGGAAAAGAAATAGTGGATACCATCTACCCAACTGTTCCCTATTTTTATGGTTTGAATCAAGATTCAATGATGGTGACATCTAAAGACCTAAAAGGAAAGGTGTGGATCGCTGATTTTTTCTTTACCACTTGTCCAACGATTTGTCCTACAATGACCAAAAACCTGCGCACCTTGAATGAAAACACGAGGGATCTTGCAAAGGACGTTCAGTTCATTTCGTTCACGATAAATCCGGATTATGATCGACCTTCCATCTTAAAAAGGTACAGAGAGCACTATCAGATCACAGCAAAGAATTGGGTTTTTCTGTCTGGTAAAGAAGAAGATATCCACGAGTTAGGAATTAATGGATTTCAAATTTTCGCCGGTAAAGACGATGAAGCCGAGGGTGGATATGCACATTCAGGTGCATTTACTTTGGTGGATAAGGAAGGTTATGTGCGTGGCGTTTACCTGGGAACTGACATCAAACAAGTGGAACAATTGGAAAAGGATTTACGTTTATTATTAAAAGAAGAATATGGAATTGTTGGCACCAAATAAAATTAAGCAAACAAAACAGTTGATCATTGTAGCTTCTATTGCAATTCCTGTAGTAGTGGCACTCTTGTTTGGCATAAAGATCGATGGAATTGATCTTTCTTTTTTACCCGGGATCTATGCGGGAATTAATGCTTTGACAGCTGTCGTTCTTATAATTTCGTTTTGGGCAATAAAAAACCAAAAAAGAGAATTGCATAGAAGTCTGATGCGTTTTGCCTTGTTATTATCTCTCTTATTTCTGGTTTTGTACGTGGCGTATCATATTACTTCCGATCCTACGGTTTATGGTGATTCAAACGGTGATGGTACCAAGGATATTTTGGAAAGAAGTCAACTCGGATTTGATTTGTATGTTTATTATTTCTTTTTGATCACACACGTTACGTTAAGTATTGCAGTGGTTCCGCTAGTTTTGTTTTCGTATTTATACGCTTGGCAAGGCGATTACGAAAGACATAAAAAATGGACACGTTTTACATTTCCGATCTGGTTGTATGTGGCCATCACAGGTGTGATCGTATATTTTATGATTGCTCCTTATTTTTAGCGGCTACTTCAGTTAATACATTCCAAACTGTTTTCGCGGTAGTGTCCCAAGAAAAAGATTGTGAACGGTGCAAGCTGTTTTCGGAAAGTTGTTGGTGTAAATTTGCATCTCCTGCCAGCTCTTTCATGCGCTCAACGATTTGCTCGGTTTCAAAAGGATTGCAATAAATAGCTGCATTTCCTGCAACTTCCGGTAGAGAAGTACGATCTCCTGAAATGATCGGAATACCGCATTTCATGGCTTCAACCAGGGGGATTCCAAATCCCTCGAAAAAAGGAACATAAACCAGTGCATACGCCGAACCCATAACCTGAGTCAATTTTTCCAACGGGAGATGTCCTGTAAAATGTATGAACTGTTTTGAAGTGTCGTGAACGTGATCCGCTACTGAGGCGTTTTTCCATTGAGCCTCTCCTACAATTACTAAATGGTGTGGAAAATCTGTTGTGCTTTTGAAAAGATGGAAGGCATCTAACAAACGACTGATATTCTTTCGTGGCGTTATGGCGCCAACAAAAACAAAATAAGGAGCACCACCCGTAATTGAACGTATAGTACTTTCACGTTCCTGAATAGAGAGCACACGATAAGCCTCCGAAGCACCGTTCCAGGCAACCGTTACTTTGTTTTCGGGAATTTCGTACGTAGAAATGATGTCATTCTTCGAACTTTGTGAAACGGTGATGATGTGTTTGGCCTTATGAACAAAACGCGGAAAAAAATAATTCAAATACCGGCGTGCCAGCAAAGGCAAATCTTTGGGGCGATGCTTAAAACTCAGATCATGTAATACGGAAACTTGAGGTACTGCAGAAGAAAGCGACAAATATCCATCAGGAGAGAAAAA
>JBFHIN010000428.1:0-2025 GCA_041596415.1 Crocinitomicaceae bacterium
ACACCACCGCTCACATGTGCACCCGGTAGATTTTCTCTGATCCATTTCGTTGCGCGGAAAAAATCCAAAGCATTGTTATTGTGTTCTTCCATACCCGTAGCTACTGGAAAAATATTGGGATCAAAAATGATATCCTCAGCAGGAAATTTTACACTATTAACTAATATGTCATACGAGCGTTTACAGATCTCAATACGACGTTCGTATGAATCGGCTTGACCATTTTCGTCAAAGGCCATTACAATCACAGCCGCACCGAATCGCTTGATCGTTTTAGCTTGTGAGAAAAATATTTCTTCCCCTTCTTTTAGAGAAATTGAATTAACCACACCTTTACCTTGTATGCATTTCAGACCAGCCTCAATAATTTCCCATTTAGAGCTGTCGATCATCACAGGAACTCTTGCAATGTCTGGTTCTGCAGCTATTAAGTGAAGAAATTTGACCATTGCCTCTTTACCATCGATCATTCCTTCATCCATGTTTACGTCAATGATCTGAGCTCCGCCCTCTACCTGATCTCTGGCGATAGCAAGTGCAGATTCAAAATCACCTTCTTTGATCAACTTCAGGAATGCACGAGAACCCGTAACATTTGTACGTTCGCCAATATTCACGAAATTTGACTCCGGTGTAACAATCAATGGCTCTAAACCCGACAGTTTTAATGTGGCTAGGGTATCTTTAAAAACTTCGCTCATAATTTTATTCTTCAATAATTCTTGGCTCATATTTGGCTGCCAAATCGGCTATTGCGTTGATATGTTCAGGAGTGGTTCCACAACAACCCCCAATAATATTCACTAAATTTTCATCCAGATAGGCTTTGATCTGTTCGGCCATCAATTCAGGTGTCTCATCATATTCACCAAACTCATTGGGAAGCCCTGCATTCGGGTGTGCTGATACAGCAAATGTTGAATTTTGGTCCAGCACCTGTAGGTAGGGTCTCATCATAGACGCTCCCAAAGCACAATTCAGTCCAATACTCAATAACGGCATATGAGAAACTGAGATAAGAAAAGCTTCTGTGGTTTGTCCCGTCAAAGTTCTGCCACTCTGATCGGTAATTGTACCAGAAACCATAATAGGCAACTCCAATCCTTTTTCCTCGAAAGCAAGATCAATGGCATACAAAGCTGCTTTGGCATTCAAGGTATCAAATACTGTTTCCACAAGTAAAATATCCACGCCTCCATCCATAAGCGCATCGACTTGTTCCTTGTAGGCATTTACTAATTCGTCAAAATTTATGGCTCTAAAACCAGGATCGTTCACGTCAGGAGATAAGGATGCCGTTCTGTTGGTTGGCCCAATAGATCCGGCCACATACCTTGGCTTGGAAGGGTTCAATTCGGTGAATTCAACAGCTACTTTCTTAGCAATTTTTGCCGATTGATAATTGATATCGTAAACGAATTTCTCAAGGCCATAGTCGCTTTGAGCAATTGAAGTTCCGGAAAATGTATTTGTTTCCAAGATGTCCGCTCCAGCTTCTAGGTAGGCACGATGAATTTCCTCAATGATCTCAGGACGGGTTAATGACAGTAAATCGTTATTACCTTTTAACGAAGAGGAGTGTTCTTCGAACCAGTTTTTTCGAAAATCTTCTTCCTCCAACTGATAACGCTGTATCATGGTTCCCATCGCTCCATCGAGCACCAATATTCTTTTTTTTAAAATGTCCCGGATATTTTCCATAGTTTATTATTCTTTACTATGAAAAAAGAGAAGTTCGTTTGAACCACAACTCATCTTATCGACCCAAAATGGTCAATCGGATTTGGCACCTATTCCATTGCTGGAGGTTGCCAAGGTTTCACAGGGCCTGTCCCTCCACCTTTCTTCATAAGTCTATTTAATGAACGTTGGGCAAAAATACATTGATTTTACGAAATACAGGGTACGCAAACTGTAAAACTTGCTTTTTTTCTACCTTTAAAATATCAATTCTAATTTTTAACCGATGCGTTCGCTGATTAAATCATTTCGTTGTTCAATAGAAGGGCTTCTTGAACTCATAAA
>JBFHIN010000429.1:0-2015 GCA_041596415.1 Crocinitomicaceae bacterium
CCCTTTTGTAATACCATGATGACCGACGGCGTAAAGAATTTTGAAAAAGAAAATGAGATCAAAGTACTTGATGTCGCAGAATTGATAGCTAATGCAGCAGACCTATAAGCATTTATTTGAGCATTTCCCGGCTGAGAGTAAGATTTGGCTTTACTTGGCCGATCGAGAGCTTACGGCAACAGAAGCGAATGAGATTCAAGCACGTTTGGACGAATTTATTGCCAAATGGGCAACACACGGAAAGGAGTTGATTGCTGACGCAAAAGTTGTTGGGAACCGTTTTATCATTGTTGTTTCGGATGATCAGAAAGTAAAGGCCTCAGGTTGTTCTATCGATTCATCCGTTAGAGTGATAAAAGAACTTGGTGAACAGTACGGAGTGAATTTCTTCAATCGATTGAACGTATTGGTTCAACAAGGGGAGGAGTTAAAAATAGCACCATATCATGAGTTGACTGCCTATTCAGGTTGGGAATACTACAATCCTGTCATCAATGATCTGGGCGACTGGCGTGAAAACTGGATCCAAAAAATTCCTTGATCAGTTTTTCTTCTTGTCTTTTTCCTTTGTTTTAAAACGATATCCACCCACAAGACGAATCGTATAGTAATATTGTCTATACACAAGTTTGTCGAAACGAATTGATTTGTTGTCAAAATCAGTTAACAAGAAAACAAAGTAATTAGGCACACTGTAGCCTCCGATTAATCGGATGTCGTAGCGTGGAGCAAGTCCTAAAAACCCTCTGGTAAAGCCGTCTACAGCATAAAATTTCGTTTGCACCACAGCACCTAAACCGACCAATGCGGAATACTGCCAGTTGTTCATTCGATTAACGTAGGCATATCCCGGAATTACTCCGATATCTGCTGAAGAAAAAGTGTAGGCAGCAGTACGAGTAATCTTTGGGTCAATAAGCATATCCGGTACAATCGATTCATTGTTATTGCCGACGCCAAACACATTCAAGGTATTTTTCAAATACCAAGTTTTCACCTCGCGATTGTAATGCCCGACCTTACCTCTTAGTGCCGTCATTTTAAAGTCCTTTTCATGAAAATACCACACGTTAATAGAAAAGCTTGTAGCATTGGTGTTGGGACGGATATCGTGTGGATTCAAACCATCGAGTGTATCGTTCCAATGTTTTGCGTTTCTAATTGCGTATCCTTTATAATTTTTAATGTCAATGTCACAAAACGTTTTTTTGATTGTAAAATCTACACCCAAATCAAAGTTGATGGTTCGTCCAAAACGGCTTACAGGTCGTATATTCCCAGGTAAAGGAATACCCAATCTCAGCGCAAACCACTTGTATGAAACACCGAGGCCAAGAATGGCCTTGAAGTTATTTTTATAGTTCAACACCTTGATAGATTCTGTGAAAGGATAGCGGATGGAAAACGGTGCTGCCGAGAAACCCAGATCTGAATAGACAACGAATTTTTCTTTGTAAAGTGTATAGGAAGAGCTGTCAGTTTGGGATCGACCACAAAATGAAATAAATAGTAATAGTATTGATAAAATACTATTTTTCAATGCCTTCCATGTTTAATATAAACGCAAATTCCTTAGCTGTTTCAAGGCGTTCTTGTGTTCGGCCTGAACCACCGCCATGACCTGCATCCATGTTGCAATCGAACAACAGCGGATTTTCGTCTTGCTTCATTTCACGCAGTTTTGCGACCCATTTCATAGGTTCCCAGTATTGAACCTGTGAATCATGATAACCTGTAGTTACGAGCATGGCAGGGTAGTGCATCGCACGAACATTGTCATAAGGCGAATAGTTCAACATATAGAAATAGTAATCTTCTTCGTTCGGATTACCCCATTCTTCATATTCCCCAACAGTAAGTGGAATACTTTCATCGAGCATGGTTGTAACTACATCCACAAATGGAACTTGCGCAATAATGCCCTTCCAAAGATATGGTGCCATATTGGTCACAGCACCCATCAACAATCCACCGGCACTACCACCTTGGGCGTAAATGCGCGATGGGTCACAATA
>JBFHIN010000430.1:0-2015 GCA_041596415.1 Crocinitomicaceae bacterium
ACGCAATGGGATAAAGAGAGTAATTGGTTTGAATACCAAACTGAAGATTTAGAGGGGCTTGCCGAATTGATCGCAGACGACCTAAAAGCTTCAATGGATGAAGTTTAGTTCACTTTTCATAAGTAAAGATCTTGAAGATCTACATGATTTAGAAGAAAAATGTAGACAACACCATATTACACTTCACGCCAAGGCACTCATACGTTTCGAAGCGATTCCTTTCCTTGTCAAAAGTCCTTACGACGTGGTGTTTTTCACTAGTCCAAGGGCAGTTGAGTTCTTTTTGAGGCAGATCACACCCCCACAGTCAACAGTTTATGCCTGTATCGGAAAGTCTACAGCTGATTATCTTATCTCAAAAGGGTATACTCCACAATTTACAGGACAAAATGCGGGAGAACCACTCCAAATAGCTCTAAAATTCAAAGATTGGCTTGGTGATCGCAAGGTATTGTTTCCACAATCTGATTTATCGAAAGAAAGTATTGCCTCTTACCTGCCTAAAAATCAAGTAGAGCACGTTGCTGTATACAACACTTTAGCCAAGTGTATTGCTATTGATCTTTCAGATGTCTATGTTTTTACCAGCCCCTCGAATTTCAACAGTTTTATGCAATGCAACGCTTTACCTGATCAAGGGGTAATTGCATGGGGAAAGACCACGGAGAAAGAATTACTTAAACATGGTGTCCATCCAACATTGACGCTTAAAACCTCACAATTGTCTGAATTAATTCACGAATTATTTCAATAAAAAAAGGGTCTTTTCAAAAAGACCCTTCCTCAATAATTTCTATTCTTTTATTTCACAATAAACTGCATTACTTTCTGTGCAGTTCCAATCTGAACATTGACAAAGTAAACACCTGCGGCAAATTTGTTTGTATCCATTAATACAAGGTTATTTCCTTGTGCTGCATGAATCAATTGCTGCTCTATTGTTTTACCGTAAACATCCTGAATTACAATCTTAGCATCCTGTGCGTTGTCAACATTGAATTCGATGTTCAAGTCGCCTTCCGTTGGATTAGGATAGATGGTCATTGTTTCGATTGCGCTCAATTCGTCAATTCCCGACACAATATTATCAGATGGTGAGCCTAAATAGATATTAATATCATCTAAATAAATGTTATTACCATTTGATCCATCAAAGCGGAATTTGTAATTGAAATTATTTACCCAATAATCGCTGGTTATATTAGTCATGTGGACAGTTGTCCAATCTGACTGAGTGGTTGGTTTCCAAGAAGAAGCAACCGCAATACTTGATAGTTGGGAGCCTCCAATCGTTTTACGTTGCACCCAGTTATCACCACAATCTTTAGTAATAAATACTTTCAACCATTCGTAATCTCCGGAAGTACGCTTACGATAAGCGTAACGGAAAGAAAGCGTTACAACTCCTCCATTTGAAGCAACACCGGACAGGTCAACAGGAGAAGCCACCAACTCATCGATGTTCGTCCCGGACTGACCATAATTTTGAAGCTTCACACATTTTGAACCTGTGTAACTTGTAGTTGTTTCCAACACAAAAGCGTTATTATTATTCACGTTAACAACTTCCCAATTAGGCAAATTGGAAAGGGTGGTATACGACTCAAAACTTTCATGGAAAGGTAAGGTTGCTGCTGCAGGAAGTACGTGAATATAAGCCGTTTTCGTTTCTGATGAATTCGTTGAACCATCAGTTGCATTTAAGGTAACAGCATATACTCCTGGAGTTGAATATGTTACTACCGGATTTTGAGCGTTTGAAGTTGACGGTGTTCCTGAAGGAAAACTCCATGTCCAACCGTTCACAGCATTGTAAGACTCATCGTAAAACTCTACGCTACCACCAGCACATACTGAAGTTTTATTTGAAGTAAAATCTGCCTTACACAAGTACAAGTTTCCGTCAGCTCCTGTATTCGTTAAATTTGTCGTAGTCCAAAGGTTATTACGCCCCCCAACAGATGAAACAATCGCGTTTCTCATTCTATTAACTTGACCTTGAGTGTACATTTTAG
>JBFHIN010000431.1:0-2014 GCA_041596415.1 Crocinitomicaceae bacterium
CGTGAAGGGAAAAACGTTCGTGCCATTATTGAAAAAATAGACAATTACGTATCTTCAATTTATTTTTTTCAAGACGTATCCTCCCCCACCACTTTGAGTCAGAATTTCGCAAAACAACTTGGTATCTCACCACATGATTTAATTTTTGCTGACAAATCGATCACGTTTCTTAAACAAGGAAGACCTGAGAAATGTTATCAGATCAATGAAGAATTCGTTAAAGATCAACTGTTGGCTGAATGGCAATACACTAATAAACGTCTTGACAAATACAAAAAATACGTCAACGGCAACTGTGTTAAAGAATTTTCCTTTAATTATTCTGAGGATAAGTTATTGAGATCGATGACTTTCAACAACAAATTGTACGAGATACTATACAATTAATATGCTTTCAAGAGAAGAGGTCAAGCAAAAAAACATCTTGTTCTGGACAGAGTTCAAGGATTATATGAAAAAAATAAAATCCTCGAATGGAAGAAGAATCAATTGGGTTACCTATCCTACGGATGTTAAGGACATCTACCTGCGACTGATCGTAAATAACAAGGGTGTGGGTGTTTATTTTGACATCCAACCCAAAGATGAAGGTGTTCGTTCTATTATTTGGGAACAAATGACCGAATTGAAAAAAGTGTTGGAAAATGAAATGAACTATCCTACCCAATGGTCAGAGGAAATCATCTTACCCGACGGAAGAAGGATCTCGCGAATATTCTGGGAAGATACTTCATTCAACTTTTATAAGGAGGAGGATAAATTGAAAATTTTCGAATTCTTAAAGGATCGATTGATGGAATTTGATCGCTTTTATCAGGAATTCAAAGATATTTTGATCAATTTGGTACATTGATCCCCGTGTATTGTTAATTTTACACCATAAAAAAGAAAACATGCGCAGTTCTATACTTGCAATCATATTTAGTTTACCATTCTGTTTTAATGCGCAGACGGATATTTTAATGACCGATTTTCAAACTGGAATGCCAATAAGCTATTCCATAGTGGATAACGACGGAAATACTCCTGCATCTGCAGTTGCTGAATATACATCTGCCTGGATCACGGTCCAGGATCCTGAAAACATAAATGACACTGTAGCAGCATCTACTTCGTATTTTACGCCCGCTGGAACTGCGAGTCGTTGGATGATTACACCGCAATTAACGTTAGGCGGCTATGGTAATTTCGTTTCATGGGAAGCACGGTCACACGATGCTTCATTTCCTGATGATTATTTAGTGTTGGTTTCTACTACTGATCTTGCTTTAAGCAGTTTCACAGATACAATTGGTTATGTCATTGAAGAAAATGTAGATTGGACAAGTCGTTCCGTTAACCTGAGTAATTTGGGATACGACAATCAAAGTATTTATATTGCGTTTGTAAATGTAACTGACGATGGCTTTAAATTGTATATCGATGATATACATGTATGGAAAGAAGATCCTGTAGGAATAAATGAAATTAGCACCACAATAATGACTGTTTATCCAAACCCTGCTACGGATTTCATTCATATCAATACCCAGGAAAATATTCGATACAGCAAGGTGATTGATTTGTCAGGCATAGTCTTACACCAAACAGAACTTAAGCATATTCAGATCTCCCATTTTCCAAGTGGGGTTTATTTCCTAGAGATTCATACGGATTTAGGAAATTACCGGGTGAAATTCATCAAGAACTAAAGCTCCGGAAAGGGAATTAGTTGCATGCGATATTTGTAATCCGAACTAGACGTCGGAGTAAGATTTATGGTATCCTGCGTATTAACCGATATCTTAAAATCCCATTTCTCCTTTTTAAAGTAGAAGGTTAGAATCTTTTCACTGGAGTATACCGAATATTCTCCTTTACGGCCATCTGATTGTCCCAATGTCTTAATGGCTTGATAAAGAACTTTGCCATTGTTATAAAAAACGATCATATCCTTATCACGATGAAAATGTGGTGCAAAATTCTGTCCTTCGGAAACAATTTTATTAACCACCCATACCTTGCTGTTATTATC
>JBFHIN010000432.1:0-2007 GCA_041596415.1 Crocinitomicaceae bacterium
CACCCTGAATCTGGATTTGCAAGATTTTCTACTCACCAACGTACGTTTCAACCTGTCCAGAAATATGCACTGTTGGGCTTTAAATTTTTACTGGACACCGATCGGAACCAACAAAAGCTTCCTGTTTAGTCTGCGCAACACGTCTTCCTTATTCCAAAGCGCCAAGATCGACCTGAGAAAACCACCTGTGTTTTTGTAAGTAGTAATGTTTTCAGGCAAATGAACAACTCTAGGTTAGCATACTAGCCCCAAGGATAAGAAGCCTTTGGACCTTGTCCTTCCTACTTTGAATTTTGTCTGATAACTAGCGGATACCGGAAATTGGATGAAAAGTTATATTGTTTGCATTTCACACTGCTTTAAACTCCCTTCCCATTCAAAAAATCCTCAAAACTTGCTCCTCAATTTAGAAACCACTATATTTAAAATTAAAAGCGTATTACTTGTGATTGACTTATCTTTTCAAAATAGACGAGAACCAAAGGTTGGGAACATTTTACTTTCCGATCCCTTTTTAGACGAAGATTTCTTTCGCAGGTCGGTCATTTTGCTGTGTGAACATAACGAGAACGGTACTTTTGGCTTCGTGCTCAACAACTATATTCAGCTGGATCTGCATGATTTAGATCCAAGTTTCCCGGATATTCATGCTCGCATCAGCGTTGGGGGTCCTGTAGAAACAGAAAGCCTGTATTACATCCACAATTTTGAACAAGAAGTCTCGGAAAGTGTCACTATAGAAGGTCAGCTAAAGTTTGGCGGCGACTTCGAAGAAGTGCAAGAAATCCTCAGAGCTGACCCATCGAGCAAAGATCGTATTCGCTTTTTCCTGGGATATTCAGGCTGGCGTCCGGACCAATTGGAAGAGGAATTGAAAGAAAACTCATGGATCGTAGTGGAAAACATTACGGCTGAGGAAATCATGGATACTTCCAACTCGAAATTCTGGAATTTTTGCCTCGAAAAACAAGGGGAACGATTCAAAACGATTTCAAAATTCCCATTGAACCCCAACAACAATTAATAACACCTCGGTGCAAGACTAAAATTTTCAGCTCAGATTTTTTATCTTTGAGCTCTATTCATCATTATGTCCATTAACGCCCCGCTTGCCGAAAGAATGCGCCCAACCAAATTGGACGAATTCATTGGTCAGGATCATTTACTTAAAAAGGATGCAATGCTCCGCCGAGCGTTAGATTCAGGCATGATCCCTTCACTGATCCTCTATGGTCCTCCGGGAGTTGGAAAAACTACGTTGGCACAATTGATCGCCAAGGAGCTCAAAAGACCTTTTTATACCTTGTCGGCCATTTCATCGGGAGTGAAAGACGTGAGAGATGTCATCCAAAAAGTGGAACAGGGCGGTTTATTTCAGGAAAAAGGTGCCGTATTGTTCATCGATGAGATCCATCGCTTTTCTAAGGCACAACAAGATTCTTTGTTAGGAGCGGTAGAAAAGGGCGTTGTTACCTTGATCGGAGCAACCACCGAAAATCCTTCCTTTGAAGTGATCTCAGCGCTGCTCAGTCGCTGTCAGGTATACGTATTGGAATCACACAGCAAAGACGATCTTCAGAAATTACTCGAAAGAGCGATCAAGGAAGATGTGGAGTTAAAGAAAAAAAACATCACCTTGAAGGAAACGGATGCGCTCATTGCGCTTTCAGGTGGCGATGCACGTAAATTGCTCAATGTTTTCGAGATCATCATCGGAACCTATGGCGCACAACCAGACATTACGATCGATAATGAAGCGGTGCTCGCAGTAGCACCCCGAAGCATGGCGATGTACGACAAGGATGGTGAGCAACACTACGACATAATTTCGGCCTTCATAAAATCTATACGCGGTAGCGATCCAAATGCTGCTGTCTATTGGTTGGCTAGGATGATCGAAGGTGGTGAAGATCCAAAATTCATTGCTCGAAGATTAATCATTTCCTCATCGGAAGATATAGGATTGGCCAACCCCAATGCTTTACTTATGGCAAACAATTGTTTTCA
>JBFHIN010000433.1:0-2007 GCA_041596415.1 Crocinitomicaceae bacterium
GGACGAAAGCAACCATGCGCTTCCAAAAAATCCTAAAGATCCACTAATTGTTTTTTGGTGATTAAAAAATACATATGGTTTCCAAGGGTAGTTCTTACCAATCAATTCAGCAATAGGATCACATATAGCTAGTATAAGGATTGGAAGATAATAATAGATGTAGGCATCAAAATAATCATATACGATAAAGCACAAATAAACCACAACCGGATAAATAAAACTTCCGTGTGTCTTGCGATCAACGGCATTAATTGAAGGCAACAAATTGAGTGGGAAACTAACCAGAAGGATTAATAAGAAAGAGCCACAAAGAGCTAACACCAACCAATGATTTCCGATTAAGGGCGGGAAGGCCATGGTCAAAAGACCTGTGCCTGTATGAATGATTTTACGCGTAACTGAAGCATTCACCTTGAAAACATGGTAGAGTATTTCTCCAACAGCGAATAGTGCCCCGAAAGCCGCAGCCATATACAATGTATTTATTATGCTTGTCGTCATCTTTTTCTATCGCAATGAATACAACTATAAAAAAATCCTTTGTCCTTATGTATAAGGTCAGAGGTTGATTGTTCCTCGAGTAGTTCCGAGGTTGTGGTCATTTGTCTTGGAACCATCAAGTTCCAATAAGCTATTCGTGCATTGGTTTGTGCATTTTCAATGATATTTTCAGAAACCTGCTTAAATGTCGGCTCATCCATGTATTCAAAAATATTGGATAAATTGAATTTAGTGAAATTTTTGTAATTCCTGAAAACATCTTCCGCATAGCCATGATACGTAATCAATCGATCCAAATTGGCGCGAATGGCCTCATAATTTTCCCTTCTGGCGTAGTGAGGAAGATTTTTACCAAAATCTCCCAACATGATAAAGTGTAAAAAATAGTTGTTTTGCGCATCCTCACTACTCAAGTGCCGAGCCGCTTTTGCGAGGATAAAGTCGGATACTTTTACTTCAACCTCATTGAGAAAACGTGGATCTCTCCCAAATCGTCCCATCACAAAACGACTAAAAAACAATTTAAACAGCAAACGCCAACGCCAGCTATTCCATTTTTTATCAAAGAAGAGTTGCTGTTCTTCTTTTCCCTTTGGATTGAAAAGCTCTTTCACCACTCTTTTAGTATGTACCAGTGGCAATATACGCGTTCGAAATAAAGTAAAGTAACGCTCAAATTTTCCGGCATAAATGATGCCTGATTGAATTTCAGAGGTGCGATGATCCCAGAAGTTTTTTAACTCTTCTGAAGCCATAGAGGATCTTAGTTTATGATATAGCGAGATTCTGTCATCGCAGCGACTAAATCCGAGAAACTGGATGAACTCATCATAGCTTAAACTTTTCAATGCGGCGCGTTTAAGTTCTATGACATTCAGTTGTACTTTATTGACGTCAACTGCTACTACAATTTCAGGATCATTACACAGAAGTGAGAAGCTATTATCCCCGGCTGATCCGATAGAAAGAATCCTGTCGCCGGAGACAGGTTTGAGTGCTTCCAATAAAACATCTGCATCCTCCCAACAATTGGCGTAACGTATATAGTCGTGTTTTACTTTACTCAGCTGTTCGCTCATCACTTATCACTTTAATTGCACCTGTGCTACCATCCATTTCGACCATATCACCTGATTTCAAACTTCGGAGTAAACCTGTTACCCCGACAATACACGGAATTCCCATTTCTCTCGAAACAATGGCTGAATGACTCAATAAACTTCCTCGCTCCACAATTATGGCCGATGCCGTAGGGAATAAGGTTACCCATCCCGGATCTGTGCTGCTTGTCACCAAGATATCACCATTCAATGATTCTATTTCTCGTGGATCTTTCACTACGCGCACCTTTGCCCTCACTTTACCGGGACAACAGCCGATGCCTTGTAGATCGATCAACGCGTCTTCAAGTTTCTCCTTGGAGTATATGTAAGTATCACTAAAATCGTTACCATAGGTGTAAAAGCGCTCTTGAGGATCCTCTTGTTTTTGGTACGTCTCAAACAA
>JBFHIN010000434.1:0-2005 GCA_041596415.1 Crocinitomicaceae bacterium
ATATACGGTTCCCGTTTTCTCCAAAAAAACCACAGCAACACTAAGTTTGTCTGGCACATCATGGGTAATGGTTTCTTAACAAAATTGACCAACGTTTTTACGCGCTTTAAGCTTACCGATATGATGACTTGTTATAAGTTGGTTCCTTCAGATATCATGAAAAAGTTAGATCTTCAGGAAAAACGATTTGGTTTCGAACCGGAAGTAACTGTTAAATTGTCCAGAATAAAATCAGTAACAATTACCGAAGTTCCGATAAGTTATGCCGCTCGCGACAAATCGGAGGGTAAAAAGATCAGTGCAAAAGACGGATTTCGGGTAATGTATTGTATTCTGAAGTATCGATTTTGGAAGTAAGTTTTTAGCTAAATGAATGGCAAAGATTGGAAGGAATATTTGATCCTAAACTTACCTGAAAGCAACGCTGCTCAACGACAATTATGGGCTTCACAACTACTTTCAGACCAACTAGATCTTGCCGAACTATTTCCTCTTTTTTTCGTGGAAGGTAAAACTGCCATACGCTTTTCATGGTTTGTATCTGATATTGGAGCAATTGAGTCAAAAAAGTTAATTCCGGTGCTTGCGCATATTCGTCTTAACTACGACAAACTTCAGCATTTCCCCATAGACCATTCAATCACACGATATTTACTGCTTAGCGGAATTCCGGAAGATAATGCCGGTTTTTGGGTTGATCATTTGATGCATCTGGTTAAATCAAGTGATACTAAGAACTTCGTCAAAAAAACGGCATTAAAGATCCTTGTAAATTATTGCGCTCAATATCCTGAACTTAAACAGGAATTAGACCTGATTAATCAGTTTACACGATCAAAAAAGTAAAAGAATTTTATTTTCTCTTAGCCTGTATCTGAAAACCTAATCCTGCACTGAGAATGAGTTCATCTGCCTTATGTGAACCACTGGGTAATCCTCGTACTGTTGAATTAACATACGCCAGATCGACGTAAAAATTAAAGTATTTATAGACGTAGTAGGTTGATCCCACGTGAATAGCGAAAGAAGGAATTGCCTGATAACCTGGTTCGGTCGAATCCAACGGTCGGATAACACTTAACCCGGGTTGAAATCCGATGTACTGATCCCAATTGTTTTTATTTGTGTGATAAAATGCGCCAAAGAATGTTCTCGAAGCAGCATTTATGATGTAATTGTCGTGACCCGAATGGGAATTACCGTCGATAAACAAATAGGTGTCTCCACGTAAACTCCAATGTTTATCCAGATATCCTTCAAGAAATCCGGACAGATAAATATTGCCAACATTCCTATTGAGCATTTTTGACGGCGCAATGGTCGCTGTAGCTTTGATTAGTCCGGGCTGAATATAATCTTCTTGAGAAATACCAGTTAAAGTATAGAAAAAGATGAAAAATGAAAAGACGAACCTTACCATAGATCTGCAATTTTATAATTGATTCCCACTGTGAACAATAAATGTCCTTCTAAGCTAGCACCGGGCTCTTTTGTATAGACCACCTGACCACTGATCTTTTCTGCATCAATGTGTGTTCCCAAATGGATCATATATTGCCCTTTAAGCGTTAGGTCCAGACGTTGCGTTAAACGACAATGTGTTCCCAAACCTCCCTGAACAGCCGAACTCCATCGTTCAATACTGTTGGATCGGTTGGAATTATCTACTAACAACGTGTAGTCGAAGCAGTGACCGGCTAATAGGAATGGTCTGAATTGAGGATCCAAATCTTGCATCGGGTAAAACAACACACTCCAACCGATATGGTAATCGGTTCTTTTTGCGAAATCGCCAACTTCACTGTTCAAATAATCGAAAAACCAATCTGAATTTACCTTATCGGCGAATTGAATGCGAAACTGCCCTCCGAGTCCCGTTCCCGTACTCCCATGATGGCCGTTGAAAGCTGAGATGGTCGTGCGCACGCCAAGACTAAAAATTCCACCCTGATTGTTTTTCAACGTCAAGGGTTGAGCGAAAGTGATAAATGAACCAAAAAGTAAA
>JBFHIN010000435.1:0-1999 GCA_041596415.1 Crocinitomicaceae bacterium
CAGTTCAACTTGATGTTCTCTACTGAATTAGGATCAGTGGCCGGCGATGCTGCCACCATCTACCTTCGTCCTGAGACAGCTCAAGGTATTTTTGTCAACTTTTTGAACGTTCAGAAATCTGGTCGAATGAAAATCCCTTTCGGTATTGCACAGATCGGAAAAGCGTTTAGAAAT
Organism: Crocinitomicaceae bacterium; assembly: GCA_041596415.1. Lineage (GTDB taxonomy): Bacteria > Bacteroidota > Bacteroidia > Flavobacteriales_D > Crocinitomicaceae > M0103. The sequence goes on from JBFHIN010000435.1 coordinate 175, forward strand.
GAGATCGTAGCTCGCCAGTTTATTTTCCGAATGCGCGAGTTCGAACAAATGGAAATGCAGTTTTTTGTTCGTCCGGGAGAAGAAATGCAATGGTATAATTACTGGAAGGATGTTCGTGTAAAATGGCACAAGGCGCTTGGACTTGGAGATGATAATTACCGTTTCCACGATCATATTAAATTAGCACATTACGCAAATGCGGCTGCGGATATTGAATTCAATTTCCCTATGGGCTTCAAGGAGCTGGAAGGAATTCACTCAAGAACAGATTTCGATCTTAAACAGCACGAACAGTTTTCAGGTAAGAAATTACAGTACTTTGATCCGGAGCTAAATGAAAGTTATGTTCCGTATGTTGTAGAGACTTCGGTAGGATTGGATCGTATGTTCCTTGCTGTAATGAGTGCATCCTTGAAAGAGGAGCAACTGGAAGATGGTTCTTCGCGCGTTGTTTTATCACTGCCACATGCCTTGGCGCCATTTAAAGTTGCAGTAATGCCGTTAACGAAAAAAGATGGCCTTCCTGAAAAGGCAAGAGCAATCATTAATGACTTGAAATATGATTTCCAATGTCAGTACGATGAAAAAGATTCGATTGGAAAACGCTACAGAAGACAGGATGCTATCGGTACTCCTTTCTCAGTTACGGTCGATCATCAAACCTTAGAAGACAATACAGTGACGATTCGTGATCGTGATACGATGTTGCAAGATCGTGTTGCTATAAAAGATCTTCATGCAATCATTGATCAAAAGGTGAGTATGCGAAGTTTGTTACAACACTAAAAGATAAAAAGAAAAAGAGCCATTGTTGATCAATGGCTCTTTTTGTATGCTTTAACCTTTCGCACCGTAAGAACAATTAATAGTAACCATGGCGCACCGTGCATCAGTATATCAATCCAATCTAAAAAATACATAGGTCTTCCCAGCGTAAGATTCAAGATCTGCTTCCAGATATGTGGTTCCGGAAAAAATGGTGCAAGGCCAAGGCTTAACGATGCAAGTATGGAGAAGCGAAATAAGTCCTTTTCGCTAATTCCTTTAAACAAAGTTTTCATTTTTTGTCTTTAAATGGGTGAATCAACAAGTGAAAAAATCCCTTTGGATAGGATTCAATACCTTCAAATCCTAATTCAATGTCTCGTCCCTCATGAGGCATGTAATTGGTGCCAAACAAATAATCCCAAAGACTTAAACTTATACCGAAATTAGCACCGTCTTTGTGTTTTTCAGGCAAGCTTTTGGCATGATGCCAGATATGCATTTTGGGATTGTTCAAGATATAACGAAGTGGACCGTAGTCCAACGCAAGATTTGCATGATTTAAGTGACCTACCAGTATGGTGAATGCATGCAAAAAGAAGACATACTGCAGCTCAAAGTGCAATAACCACGATAAAAAGATGTATAATCCTGTTTTATATACAAACGTTTCCACCCAATGGTAGCGCAGATGGGCAGCAAATCCCATCTCTGTAACGGAATGGTGTACCTTGTGAAATTTCCATAACACGGGACTTCTATGCAAGAGATTGTGAATGGCCCATTGAATGAAATCGGATATAAGGAAAAACAAAATGAACTGTGACCATAGAGGCAACTTGGATAAGTCCACAATTCCCTTTTCTGGCAAACCAATGGCCATCATCATGTCCCTGAAATAATGCTCGCTCAACGTTGAGAGAACTGTAAATACCAGTAAGTTGAAGAGGTAAAAATTGAAAAACATAAAAAATGTATCGATCCAGAAATCATTGCGAATGATCTTTTGATCCTTACGCCAGGGAATAACCATTTCTAAAATCCAAACGAATAACGAAAC
>JBFHIN010000436.1:0-1997 GCA_041596415.1 Crocinitomicaceae bacterium
GTTTTATCCTGTGTGATCTGATAACCTTTTGGAAGATCGGGATAGAAATAATTTTTTCGAGCAAAATATTGTTCCCTGGCGATCTCGCTCTTACAAGCTAAGCCCAGTTTAATCGCAAATTCAACGGTCTTTTTGTTCATACGGGGTAAGGTTCCCGGATGACCCAAAGAAATAACGCTGACATTGGTGTTCGGATGCGCACCAAAGGCGTTTATATCGTTGGAATAAGCTTTCGAATTGGTGAGCATTTGCGCATGCACTTCCAATCCGATCACGGCTTCATATTTATCTCTGATCGCTGCTTCCATTTAAATTCTTGCAATTAGATCACGCATGATGATCGTCATTTTAGGCTCTTGTCTGCTGGCAACATTGATAACGTCTTGAACACTTACTTTTTCGATTTTGCCCGGTACACCCAAGTCTGTAATAATCGAGATAGCGAAACAAGGAATCTCCATGTGACGTGCAACGATTACTTCAGGAACTGTCGACATACCAACGGCATCAGCGCCGATAGCACGAACATATGCATATTCAGCCGGAGTTTCCAAGGTAGGACCTGTAAGTCCTGCGTACGATCCAACGGATACTTTAATATTATTTTCTTTAGCGATCTGAACTGCCAGCTCGATCATTTTGTGATCATACGGCTCGCTCATATCCGGGAAACGCGGCCCTAATTCATCGATATTTTTACCGATCAGCGGATGTGAAGGGAATAGGTTGATATGATCGTTCTGGATCATGATCTCGCCAACTTCAAAATCCGGGTTAACACCACCTGAAGCGTTAGAAACGAATAAGCGCTCAATTCCCAATAATTTCATTACACGCACTGGGAAAGTAACCTGCTGCATGGTATATCCTTCGTAATAGTGAAAACGTCCTTGCATTGCAACAACTTTCTTTCCACCCAACTCACCAAAAATTAGTTTTCCGGAGTGACTTTCAACCGTAGATACCGGGAAATTCGGGATCTCCGTATATGGGATCTCGTCGATCACATTGATTTCTTTTACCAATCCTCCTAATCCTGTACCTAAAATAATACCGATAGTAGGTTCAACTTTTGTTCTTCCTTGAATAAACGCAACTGATTCTTTAAATTGTTCTAACATATTGATGAATTAACGAATTAAATTTTTCCTTGTTTTCTATTGCTACTTCAATGGGCTGATAATACCAAGGGTAGTTCTCAAGTCCCCATTCTTGCAGTTTGCCGATCAAACGAACATAGTCCTTTTCAGTTGTTACTATGATCTTTTCACCGCTGGCAAAGGTATCAAATTTATGATGAATTTTTTGAATGTCCTCGTACTTAAATGAATAATGGTCGGGAAAAATAAGGCTTTCAACCTTGTATTTTTCAGTAAGAAATTTTTTCAACGGTTCAGGATTGGCGATCCCTGTCACTAGTAAAACGTTTTTGGCGTTTTCTTCTTCTTTTTTGAAAGGAATCAATTTGCCGTAGTGAAAGCGCGAAAAGAAAACCGGTTTTTTTCCAAATTTCAATTTGCGCATATATTTTTTCCTTGTTTCAGGTGCAATGTCCTCAGGACACTTGGTCACAATGAGCACATCAGCACGATCTTTTCCGCAACGCCATTCACGCAAATTACCCGCCGGAACAACAAAATCCTTGAAGTAAGGACGTTTGAATTCCGTGAGCAGAATGTTGAACCCTGCTTTCACCGCTCTGTGTTGAAAGGCATCGTCCAAAATGATAAGCGAAGTTTCCGGATGTTCATTCAGTATAAATTTTACGCCGGCTTCTCTTTTTTCTGCCACAACCACCGTTACTTCATCCCTAAAATTGCGCTTATAAAGCAGGGGTTCATCACCCACTTCAAGGGCCGAATGTTCGGATTTTACTTCAATAACGCCTTTTGTTGATCGATTGTATCCGCGGCTCAACAAGGCAGTCGACAACTCGTCCTTGAGCAATTTGGCCAAGTATTGTGCATGCGGTGTTTTTCCCGTTCCGCCCATGCTCA
>JBFHIN010000437.1:0-1995 GCA_041596415.1 Crocinitomicaceae bacterium
ATTGAGCAACGTTTAAGTGCCGTGAAATATCTGAAAGACAATCAGGAAAAGAATTTTGAGCTTTCAGAACGATTGAAACAGATTGGCGACATCGAACGATTAATTTCTAAAGTGGCGGTCGGAAAGATAAATCCCAAAGAGGTTATCCAGCTTAAAAGAACGCTGTTGCAGATCGATCCTTTGAAAGATTTAATTCAGGATTCCAAAACGGAATTGCTGGGCAGGATATATGATCAGTTAAATCCATGTTTGAATTTAATCGAGTTGATTGATAAGACACTCGAAGACGAACCTGCTGTTCAGGTAGGTAAAGGTGCAGTTATCAAGCTGGGCAATAATCATGAACTGGATGAACTAAGGAATATTTCCACCTCCGGGAAAAATTATTTGGAGGACTTGCAGAATCGCGAAGCTGAAAGAACAGGAATACCCAGTTTGAAGGTAGCATTCAACAATGTTTTTGGATATTACTTAGAAGTAAGAAATACGCACAAAGATAAGGTGCCTTCCGACTGGATACGCAAGCAAACCTTGGTCAATGCGGAAAGGTACATTACTGAAGAACTGAAAGAATATGAAACCAAGATTTTAGGTGCGGAAGAAAAGATCAACAGTATTGAGCTAAGGATCTATCAGGATTTGGTATTTTCTATGGCCGACTATATTCAACAAATACAATTGAATGCTGTGTTGATCGCCCAACTAGATTGTTTACTTTCTTTTGCTCAGGTTGCGCAAGAAAATGAATATGTGGTTCCTGAGATCAATGAATCTTATGCACTAAATATTCAGGGAGCTCGTCATCCGGTTATCGAAAAGCAACTGAAGTTGGGAGAACAATACGTGCCTAACGACATCTTTTTGGATTCGGATTCACATCAGATCATGATGATCACAGGTCCAAACATGAGTGGAAAAAGTGCTTTGTTGCGACAAACAGCGCTTATTTCCTTAATGGCACAAATGGGTTCTTTTGTTCCGGCCAATAAAGCTGAATTGGGCATTGTAGATAAGGTGTTTACACGCGTGGGAGCCTCAGATAATATTTCCTCTGGAGAATCTACCTTCATGGTGGAAATGAATGAAACGGCTTCAATTTTGAACAATCTTTCCGAACGAAGCTTGATCCTTTTGGATGAAATTGGTCGTGGTACAAGTACATATGACGGTATTTCCATAGCTTGGGCCATAGCAGAATTCCTGCACGAACATCCTTTGGCAAAGGCAAAAACACTATTTGCAACGCACTACCATGAATTGAATGAAATGTCCAAACAATTTGATCGAATTAAGAATTTCAACGTTTCGGTGAAAGAGGTGGGGGCCAAAATATTGTTTACGCGAAAATTAGTACCGGGGGGGAGTGAACACTCTTTTGGTATTCATGTGGCGAAATTGGCAGGTATGCCAATGCAGGTGTTAAAACGAGCTGAGCTAATGCTAACCGAATTGGAACGTACACATCAACATAATGGCAAGAAGGACATGAAAGAAAAGGTCCGTGAGGCAGTAGCCTCAGATAACATGCAGTTGAGTTTTTTCCAATTGAATGACCCCGTTTTGGAGCAGATCCGTGAAGAATTGGTTACAATAGATATTAATGTACTTACACCGGTTGAAGCTCTGATGAAATTGAACGATATTAAAAAGCTTACCGGAGGTTAGAAAATTTTATTTTTTGACTTGTATTTTTAGAAATACTTATTACATTTGCAGCCCGATCGTCAGATTTGTTACTTGCAGAGTGCAGCGACGATGAGCCTTTGAACGAAAAGGCTATAAAAATGAAATACGCGAGAATAGCTCAGTTGGTAGAGCACGACCTTGCCAAGGTCGGGGTCGCGGGTTCGAATCCCGTTTCTCGCTCAACGACAAAACAGCTTCAAAGAGGCTGTTTTGTTTTTAAGTCCGCTCGGATGGTGGAATTGGTAGACACGCCGGACTTAAAATCCTGTGCCTGTATGGGCGTGCGGGTTCAAGTCCCGCTCCGAGTAC
>JBFHIN010000438.1:0-1995 GCA_041596415.1 Crocinitomicaceae bacterium
GTGATGTTGGTCAAAATGGCGATATTGGCTTTGAACTCCTCCATGTCGTCCAATTGAAATGAACTCAATTCCAACACGTACCACTCATATTTTTCTGTGGCCACCTGTCGCGCATAGCTTGTTCCCACGTTACCCGCCAAGCCGACGCTTATATCTGCTTTCTTTAAAATATGATACGTCAAGAGCGTTGTGGTTGTTTTTCCATTGCTCCCAGTGATTGCAATTGTTTTCGCTTTCGAATAGTACGCGCCGAATTCGATCTCAGAAATTATTTTGACTCCCTTTTCTTTGAAAAATTGAATCACGGGTGCAGTGTTCGGAATACCGGGCGATTTGATCACCAATTCTGCCATTTCCATTTCTTCCATGGTATGCCCCCCTTCTTCAAAGCGAATGTTTTGCTCGATCAGCTCATCACGAAATGAATCTTTGATCTGACCGAAATCAGAAACGAAAGTGTACCACCCCATTTTTTGGGCTAGTATAGCAGCTCCCACGCCGCTTTCTCCGGCACCAAGAATGACTATATTTTTACCCATTCCTTCCATTATCTCAACTTCAGGGTTACAATAGTGATCACTGCCAATAGCACACCAACGATCCAGAATCTGGATACGATCTTAGCTTCATGTAAACCTCTTTTTTGATAGTGATGATGCAAAGGCGCCATCAGGAAAATACGTCGCCCTTCTCCAAATCGCCGTTTGGTAAATTTGAAATACCCGACCTGCATAATGACCGATAAATTTTCAACCAGAAAAACTCCACATAGCACAGGAATCAGCAATTCTTTTCGAATAGATATAGCGAATACGGCGATTATACCACCCAAAGCCAAACTTCCTGTGTCACCCATAAACACTTGCGCCGGGTAAGAATTATACCATAAGAATCCAATGCATGCACCAACAAAAGCCGCAATATAGATCACCAATTCTTCGGCCAGCGGAATGTACATCACGTTCAGGTAATCTGCGAATTTAGCGTTTGAACTGACATAGGCTAATACCGCCAGGGCCAAACCAATGATTGCTGAAGTACCTGTAGCAAGACCATCTAGTCCGTCAGTCATGTTGGCTCCATTGGATACAGCAATAACTATAAAGATCACGATCGGAATAAAGAGCAACCAACCAAAAGATTTGTTTGAATCTCCGATCAACCAGTTATAATTGAACTCATTGCCTTTTATAAAAGGAATGGTGGTTGTCATGTCATCTGTTTTGATCCACTTGTACTCTTCATTTGCGTTATTCACGTGCTGATGTGTCACAAATGACTCTTCATTCTGGAGCACATAATCAGCAGGAACACGTTTATGAACCGTAACATCATCCGAGAAATATAAAATACAACCCACAATCAATCCAACACCGATCTGCCCTACAACTTTAGATTTTCCTGCCAACCCTTCTTTATTCTTCTTGAAAACCTTGATGTAATCGTCCAAAAAGCCGATCATTCCTAACCAAACCGTTGCGATCAGCATGGTAAGCACATAGATGTTATGCAATTTTGCAAAAAGAAGTGTCGGGATTAAGATTGCACTTAAGATGATAATACCTCCCATGGTTGGCGTGCCCGATTTTTCAATTTGACCTGCAAGACCAAGGTCACGTACAGTTTCACCGATCTGTTGTTTACGCAGAACGTTAATGATCTTCTTACCGAAAAAGATTGAAACGATCAAAGAAGTAATAAGCGCCATAGATGCGCGGAATGAAATATAATCAAACAATCCGGCTCCCGGAAAGTTGAATTTGTCCAAATAATCAAATAAATAGTACAACATTATTTTTCAAGTTTATTACAGAGTTCCTGTGTTATTTTCAAATCGTCAAAATCGTATTTAACTCCTTTTATCTCCTGATACTTTTCGTGTCCTTTGCCGGCAATGAGTAAAATATCCTTGGGTTCAGCCATTAGCAAGGCCGACTTGATCGCTTGTTCACGGTCGACAATGTTCAATGTTTTTTTAAAATGTTGGCCTTCCAC
>JBFHIN010000439.1:0-1987 GCA_041596415.1 Crocinitomicaceae bacterium
ATGTAATTTTGCCAACTACAACTTCTGTATTAAATGCCTCATTATCTCTATCGCCAAATTTTTGTAGCCAACATTTTATATAATTCACTTTTTGTTCTTTATCCATATTCTAGTTTTTTAAGTTCTTAACAGTTGTTACCCACTCAAAAAGGCAAATCGTTCACCTCTTCGAAGTCAAAGTTATTATTATTTTTTAAAGGTTGGTAAAAATTTTGATATTCTTCGCTTAAAATGTCGTTCGGCATCTCCGTTTGAAAATCTGCAAGGTCTTTTGTCCAATCGCTCTCATCTGCATGACATCCAAAAGAATAATATCTTCCATTTCTCTTGTCATAATGAAAATTAATCGATCCAGTTATTTCTCCTTGAAATTGATACTTCGTTTTAGTGTTAACAAAAGTTGTATATCCTTGCTCTATCTCATTGTCAAAGGTTCGATGAATTGTAAAACCGTCGTGGGTTTGGTTTCTGAAGTCTGCCGTTCCTGATACATCGTATAGTGTAGGAATATCAAAAGTACCATCGTCTTTCTTCTTCATCTTCGTCGGGTGAGCAACTAAGAATACAAGTACATTATTCATCTGAGCGAATGAAGTCAAACGTGTTAATACTTTTCTTATTTGCTGCCTTTCTTCTCCTTTTTCCGAAAATTCTAATTTATTAAATGCATCTATTATAAATATATCAACACCATACGCATACATTTGTTCTTTGAATTTGTCAAAAATCCAATCCCAAGTAGGAAAATCTCCGTTGTCAACGCCAGTTAAATATACCTTTTCATTCGCCCATCTTTTATAACGATCAATTTCTGACCTTTGTACTCTTCCCTCTCCGAAAAACGGTTTACCTATTACCTTTTCAATCATCCTACTTTGGTGTAAACTCATTGGTGAATGTTCCGGGCTGAAAAATGACATCTTCATATTATTTTCATTTACCAAGTTAAGTGCTAACCATTCAAGAAAAGATGATTTACCATGTGATGGGATGCCTGTTATAGTAACCAAGTGACCGCGCATAGTTGTCCAAATATTGTTAAAATTTCCGAAACATGGATTTTTAACTTTCAAAGTGTTCGGTAGTCCTTGATCGTATAAATTTAAAATATCATCATAAAGGTCATCAACAGTAAAAGTACCACCAACTGGAAATCGTTTTTTGTTTTTTATCGTTTTAATCAATTCTCCGCTCTTCAAATCGTCGTTGGCATCCTTACCATTAAACTCAACGTAAAAGCATCTCCAACGTCCTAATCTTTGCGCTATTCGTTCTCGCACCTCTATGCCTTTTGTGTCGTTATCTGTCGCAATGATAAATTTATTAACTCCATTTATGTATTTTTCTGAGTTTATCCAGTAATCATCGCTGTCATTTGCTCCATTCGGAATACTTACAACATTCTTAACTCCAACTTCGTAAAGTGCCAATGCGTCAAATTCTCCTTCTACTATCCATAATTCATCTGATCCGATAGCAGCGTTAATGTTGTACAATATCGGCTTACCTCCTTTTGACTGCGTGAAGCCTTTTGAAGCAGAGCGATATTTTTTGTTCACAAGTTGTTCCCCCTCGAAATAATTAAAAACTATGTTGTTTACTTCTTTTCCATTTTTCGGTTGGTAGAACTTCTCCTCAGTTATCCCAAATTCAATAAGAGTTTCTTGTCGAATGGCTCTTTCATCTCTTACCCACTTAACCAAGTTGTCAGATAGGCTAGTATAGTTCTGCCATTCTTGAGAAGGCAAAGTGTATTTCTCTTCTCTGTCTGACTTATTTTTAATTGCTATCGCTCCGCAATAATGACAATTCGCCAATCCTTTATCGTGATTAACCGAAAGTGATTTATCTGCTTTGTTAGACCTCTCTGAAATACATTCAGGACATTTTATCTTCTCTTGACCTTTTTCTCGTTTAAAACTCAAATCAGTCCATTCAATTATTTTCTTCATACCGAAATTCTTTTGCCTAAGTTAGTATTTTCTTC
>JBFHIN010000440.1:0-1967 GCA_041596415.1 Crocinitomicaceae bacterium
CCCGCAGGCGTTGGAGCAAGAGATCTACAAGAGTGTCTACTCATTCAGATCAATCGCAAGCAAGATGGAGACATCACGAAGTTTACGGCGAAAAAGATCTTGGAGGATTTCTTTGAAGAATTCACCAAAAAGCATTACGACAAGATCTCCAAGAAATTGGAAATCGAAGACGAAGATCTCAAGGAGGCAATTGATGAGATTTTGAAATTGAATCCCAAGCCGGGAGGATCAATGAAAGAATCGGCGAAAAATCACCAACAGATTATTCCCGATTTTATCATCAATGAATACGAAGGCAAACTTGAACTTACGCTCAACAGTAGAAATGCGCCAGAGCTGAAGGTGAGCAAGGAGTACGAAAAAATGCTGCGTGCTTATGCTGAAGGCGCTAAAACTTCTAAGTCGGATAAAGATGCATTGATGTTCGTGCGACAAAAATTGGATGGTGCCAAGTGGTTTATTGATGCCATCCGTCAGCGTCAGAACACCTTGCTTTTAACCATGAATGCAATCATGAATTACCAACGTGATTTTTTTCTTACGGGCGACGAAACGAATATGAAGCCAATGATCCTCAAAGATATCGCGGAGGTCGTAGGATTGGATATATCGACAATATCACGTGTTGCAAACAGCAAATACGTACAAACCGGTTATGGAATTTATTCACTGAAATACTTTTTCTCTGAATCACTTTCTACAGACAGTGGAGAGGAAGTTTCAACACGAGAAGTAAAGAAAATTCTTTCTGACGCCATTGACGCAGAAAACAAGAGACGACCATTGACTGATGAAAAACTGGCAGAATTATTAAAAGATAAAGGATACAACATTGCTCGTAGAACGGTGGCAAAATACCGTGAGCAATTAAATATTCCTGTAGCACGCTTGCGTAAAGAACTATGAAACAAACCGCACATATACTTTCCTGGGTTTTCTTGCCGCTCTTTATGCCGGTTTATGGATTGATGATTGCCATGTACGTGCCTTCAAATCAGGATTATCTGTTTAATGAAGAATCACTTTATTTTTTGATTCCCCCGGCAAAACAGGCAATTTTATACATGTTTTTAATCTTTAGCGTTATTGCGCCCGCACTATCATTTCTGATGTTGTTCAAAAGGAAAATCATTTCAACCATCGATATGGAATCTCAACGTGAGCGTAATATCCCTATGATCATTATGCTTTCATACTGTCTGATCCTTTATTTTTTATTCATCATCAAAGCGCAAAATAATATTTTACCCAAGTATGTTTATGCCTTGCCGCTGTCGGGCGTGTTTGTCACTGCTTCGTACACATTCATCAATAAATGGATAAAAATAAGCTTGCATGCTGGAGGAGCCGGAATTCTTACAGGCTTCTTGTTTGCATACTTTTTCGAACAGGCCGAATTTCAATTCTGGATCTTGATCTTCGCGATAATAGCCTCCGGTTTAACACTTTCGGCACGATTATTTCTAAAAAAACATACACCGCTGGAAGTTTATACAGGCTATAGTTTAGCGGTTCTTATTACCTTTATTATTAATTTTTTATACCCTATGGGTTAAATATCAACAGACCATGAAAACCATTCGTTACAAAATTTCAATTTTCGTTTCATTGATGCTCATTTTAACAGCATGCGGAATCTTCAATGAAAAGAACAAGGGTAAAGGTGTTAATTTATTCACTGTACAACAAGACCGTGAACTGGGAGCCCAAGTGGCCACTGAGATCGACGGTAACAAGAATGAGTATCCGCAATTAGATTCAATAAAACATAGAGAGGTATATCAGTACCTATATAAAGTTAGAGATAACATATTGAATTCAGGTAAAGTAGATTTCAAGAATGAGTTTACTTGGCGTCTTCGAGTTATCCATGACGATAGTACCTTGAATGCATTCTGTACTCCGGGAGGATATATTTATATCTACACAGGAATATTAAAGTTTTTGGATTCGGAAGATCAATTTGC
>JBFHIN010000441.1:0-1952 GCA_041596415.1 Crocinitomicaceae bacterium
GATATTAGAGCAGGTGTATCGCTTTTGATCGCTGCATTGTCGGCTAAAGGAAAGAGTGTTATTCATAACATTGAACAAATTGACCGCGGATACCAGGATATTGAAATTCGTTTGAATAATCTTGGTGCCGATATTAGAAGAATAGGATAATGAAAATTGCAGGATTTATACTACTTGGCTTAATTAGCTTGAGCTTTGCCTTTCGTTCTGAAGAAGTAACTCAAGTGGATACAGGTGCCAAAGCGCCTGACATTGAATTGATAGGGCCCGACGGGAAAACTGTCAAACTTTCAAAACTAAAGGGCAAAATGGTCTTGATCGATTTCTGGGCTTCATGGTGTGGACCGTGTCGGCATGAGAATCCGAATGTAGTTGAAGCCTACAATAAGTATAAAAGTCAGAAATTCAACAATGCGAAGGGATTCGAAGTATTCAGTATTTCTTTAGATCGTAATGAGGAGGCATGGAAAAAAGCCATTGCAGATGACAAATTGACATGGAAAAATCACGGTTGGGATAAAAATGGCGCGGTTTCAAATACGTACAAAGTTTATTCGATTCCTTCCGGATTTTTAGTGGATGGAGAAGGAGTGATTGTGGCTAAGGGTCAAGAATTAAGGGGGATGGGGTTGCATTTAGCCCTAGACAAACACCTAAAAAAGAAATAGCTCCTATTTCAAATTCAAAGAATTTTTCTGAAAAGTCTTAACTACGCCTTATCTTTGCGCCATGGTAAAAATAAGGGATATTGAGTTGGGAGAGTTTCCATTGTTGCTAGCGCCAATGGAAGACGTGAGTGATCCACCATTTCGCGCTTTGTGTAAGAAGCATGGCGCAGATCTTATGTACACGGAATTTATTTCCTCTGAGGGCTTGATCCGTGATGCTGCAAAGAGTGTTCAGAAATTAGATATCTATGAATACGAGCGTCCAATAGGCATTCAGATTTTTGGATCTGAGATACAAAGTATGCGTCAGGCGGCCGAGATCATTGAGCGCACAAATCCAGATATTCTAGACATCAATTATGGTTGCCCAGTAAAAAAGGTTGCTTGTAAAGGTGCCGGAGCGGGAATTCTGCAGGATATTCCTAAAATGGTGCGTTTAACTTCTGAAATAGTAAAAGCAACGAATTTACCGGTAACTGTGAAAACAAGGTTAGGTTGGGACGATGAAACGAAATTCATTGTTGAAACAGCAGAGCGTTTACAGGATGTAGGAATAGAAGCAATCTCTATCCATGGAAGAACGAGAAAGCAAATGTACAAGGGAGAAGCGGATTGGTCATTGATTGCTGATGTGAAAAATAATTCAAGAATGCGCATTCCTGTATTTGGAAATGGCGATATCGATTCACCAGAAAAGGCAGTTGAATATCGTAAACGATATGGGGTCGACGGTATTATGATCGGAAGAGCAAGCATTGGGTATCCATGGGTGTTCAACGAGATCAAACATTTTATGGCCACGGGCGAAAAATTGGAAGCTCCAGGCTTGAAAGAACGTGTTGATGCAGCCAGAGATCATTTGACCATGAGCGTGAACTGGAAAGGAGAAACATTGGGTATTGCTGAAATGAAACGCCATTATACCAATTACTTCAAAGGCTTGGCTCATTTTAAATCATACAGAACAAAACTAGTTACGTCTTTCGAACTTAATGAGATTTTGGACACCTTGGCCGAAATAGAGGCAAAGGAACAAGAATTTCAATTTGTAGGTTGATTCTTTAGTGATTCAATCCAAATTATAGCATCGTACACGTTGTTGAATATTTTGGTTGGAACAACAGGGTTGTAGTTGTTAATGTAGAAATCAGCGATCATTTTTAGTGAAAGTGTAGTTACAACTAACGCATCGGCAATCGAGTTTTCATTATTTTCCGGAGAAGCTGCCCATAAACGTACCTCAGGATCAATTTCAGCAAAGGGTTGAAATTCAAAAATATTATA
>JBFHIN010000442.1:0-1945 GCA_041596415.1 Crocinitomicaceae bacterium
CGAAGACATTGGTTTTATGTTTTTGAGTAAATCAGCCATTTTCATTAATTTCTAAGCAATTGACTCTGGTTTTAAGTTACAAGCATCTAGAAATTAAATTTACTAGGGATGAAAAACAAGATAAAAAGCGTAGAAATTGTTAGAGATATTATTATGGCCATATTCTGTCTTATTTTGTGCATTGGAGCTGCCATGGGACAAGGATATGTAGACGTAGAAACCGGAGTGGTTTTTACTGGCTATAACGATGTACGAATACCCGGCAATCAAGGGACATTATTTTCACTAAAAGATGATTTGGATGCCAGAGCAAATTTGTTTTATCGTTTAAGGGCAAGTTACGTACATAGGGAGCGACATTACTTTTCCCTGCTCTATGCACCGCTGACAGTTCGATCTGAAGGTACGCTTGATGAACCCATTTCTTATCAATTGGTAACTTTTCAAAGATTCACACCCATTACAGCCTACTATACCTTCAATTCCTACCGAGCCACTTATCGGTATGATTTTGTGAAGCGACCTAGACTTGAGTTCGGATTAGGTTTCACGGCCAAAATTCGTGATGCAGAAATCCGACTGGAAAGCGCAGATATTTCTGCTTCTAAAGTAAATGTGGGGTTCGTTCCCATCGTCAACTTCCGTTTGAATTGGTTCTTTACGGATGATGCCAGTGTTTTACTCGTTGGCGACGCTCTGGCAGCTCCTCAAGGTAGAGCTGAAGATATTCTTTTAGCCGCCACTTACAGGGTTTCTAAACATGCCGTTATCCGTGCCGGTTATCGTATTTTAGAGGGTGGTGCCGACAATGATGAAGTATATAATTTCGCCTTGTTTCACTATGCCACGGTAGGGTTAAGCTATAAATTATAGCCTATATTCCGTTATCTTGTTGGAACTCTGTTTTCATCGGCAAGTTCTTATTTCGATTAAGATCAATGATAATCCAAAGGATTACCATACTTGAAATAGCGGCAAAAAAGCACCACACCGAAATAATGTGTTCCCCAAAATATATTTTAGAAAAGGCGTAAGTGATAATGTTTATTATACCCAGCAGCCAAACTTTACCCGTACTTGATACCATACAGCTGAACGTAGTTGTAATCACGTATAAAATTCCAAAGACCGAGATATACTTGTGCTGAAAATCGAAATTATAGTCGACACTGCAATCCGTTATTACAGCATTAATTGGTACACTTAGCATGAGATAGCATAGTAATACACTAACTGCAATTCCTAACAAAAAAATAACCAAAAGTAATTTCTTTCTGGCCTTCTTTTTTTCCAGTCTCCAGAAGGTAAAGGGTAAAAATATGGGCCAAATGATCCAAGCAAAAAAGATAAAACTATAGGTGCCAACATCCAATAGATAGGCGTAATCAGTGTATATGGATGCCGTCCAAACAATACCTTCACAAAATTGCTGCACACCGAAAAATAAGGGGATCAAAGCTAAGAGTCTGTAGGGTGTCTTTCCCGCTTTTTTTAAGCCGACGACGCCTGCGGTGCTTAATGCTGCCGAGGCAACGAAACTAGCTTCAAGAGAAAAACACATGATTTGAAAAGGTTTAGGTGTTGACCTAAGGTAGCCATTATTATTGAGAACTAATTTAAATCTCAGTTTTATCTATGAATATAATATTATCTCCCATCGCAAAAAAAAATTATCGTAACTTATATTTCGGGTGTATGCTTTGAAAAGAGTTTGTTGGGTTGTAATACTTATCGCTTTCGATGGCATAATAAAAAAACGGTATGAGAAAGCTGAATGCGCAACTGATAATTTTGTGTTTTGGGTTGTCCTTGATTCTCACGTCTTGCCATGTGACGCTATTCCAAGAACCACAACCCGTTGATTCAGCAAATAAAAAACATATCCCTTGTAAATTGCGAGGCACTTGGATAGCAGAAGGCGATACCATTGTAATTGATCGAAATC
>JBFHIN010000443.1:0-1940 GCA_041596415.1 Crocinitomicaceae bacterium
CTGTTGTAAAGCTAAACCAAGCGTTATTTTCTAACGATCCCGCACAAAATTGAGCAGGTGTTGGGTCACCGGCTGAACCGGCAGTCATACAGTAATTATCATATGCTATAGCGGTTGTGCCAATGGGCGCTGGGCTACAACGAAAATCGTTGGCAGGGCTTTCTTTTTTAAAGCAGATCTGAGCGCCTGCGGGAACTGCATCTTTTGTCCATATTTCCATAAAATAACAAGTGTTTGGAGCTAAAGGTAAACCTGCTGTAGACCATCCAATTGAACTAGAGCCACTGTAACAGTTTCCAGATCCAGAAACATAGCCTGTAAGAGAATTCGAATTCCCAGTCCCTGAGCATCCGGAAAACAGAAAAATATGTGTTCCGTTGGCGGTTGCAATACCAGATATATTAACATTAATACATGATGCAGTAGCATCCGTACATACCTGTATTACTCTTCGGTGTCCACCACCACCAAAACCTCCTCCAGAACATGATGAGGAAAATCCACCTCCACTTCCAGTTCCGTTGGCTACAGTGGTCAAATTGTAGCATGTGTTTGTTGTAGTAGGTGTTACTGATAGACCAGAGCAATTCTGGCTTAATGAGTAAAATGTAAATAATACGCCTAAAAAGGATAAAGTAAAATTTCTCATTGTTTCTCCGGATTAGTAATGATAGTCATGTGTTCATTTTTTTTAATGTACAACACTTCGCCATTATTGTTGGTGACTTTTAGTGAACCGGTATTCTGTGGGTCCACACTTGACTCTTCTTTACTAACTAATTCTTCTCTTGCTGAAACGCTGATTGATGTTTCTTGAGGATTGGTTGAGCCATTTTGTTGTTTTTCTTTTACGACCTCTTGATTTTGACTGAATGCTGCAGTAAAAAGGCAAAAGGTAAAAGAACACAATAGTAGTGATTTCTTCATATGTAGTGGTTTTAAAATTCTTAATTCGTTCTATTTAAGTAAATTAAGTTGTTTTAGACGTGGCAAATGTACAACCTTTAGAGCGAAAAAAAAATAAAATCCACTTTAGTTTTTGAAGTAGCGTGAAATCAATGATGAATTATAAGGAAAATAATTTATATGTTAACACAAAACTGAATAATACCAAATTAAGCCCTCTTTTTGAGAAGGTTAATTAGAAAAATAAACAAAAATTGAGTTTACAGAATTAGTTTTATTTTGTTTTGGTCTAATTTGTTTCAGCGTTATTATCTGCTTCTGTTAATCTTTCCTTTGGGTAGATGATAATCCCTTTTTCATTGATGATTGTTACAACATGGTAATAAGACGAACGATTTATTTCGATCATTTGTAATTCTAGTTCAGATAGAACTATAGATCCCTCATTCAATATTTCGTATGTGCCTTCTAGGGCCTTTGGTGTCTCAGATGTCGGTTGAATTAACTCTAGTTCTGGTACAATTTTCTTACGAAAGGTACTGCCTTCGCTTTTACTTTCTTTTAATGGGTGGTTGTTATTCTGTTCGTAAACGAATTGAGTCATTTCCTGACCGTAAACCTGTGTAGCCAAGGTTAAAACAACAAATAATGATAATTTTTTCAACGTCTTCATTTTAATTTGCTTTATAAGTTTTAACAATTGTACCATCTGAATAGTAATAAAGAACTACACCTTGATAATCTTCTGGAATTTCCTGACCTAATATGTTGGTTATTTTGATGATGTCCTTGTCGACTGGTCTATTATCGATAGAAATTGTTTCACTCCAATTTTTTGTGCCGTCAACATCATATTGACTCAGACGGTAATAATTTACTATTGTTCTGTAGTTTTGGTCATAAACATTATAGGTCAATTTACTTGAGCTATATCCTGCTGCATCGATAGTCGTGAAATGTTCCCAAGAAGAACCATCCACTGATTTTTCGATGATAAAGTAATCACTGTTTTCTTCTGATGCGGTTTGCCATAC
>JBFHIN010000444.1:0-1931 GCA_041596415.1 Crocinitomicaceae bacterium
ATGAGCCGTGGAATGGATATTAACGACTTTGGTCCGAACTTGTCGTTCTTCTTTTCCAACGGAATTGATGCTGAATACGCAGTAATTGGACGTGTAGCACGAAGAATCTGGGCGAAGGCCTTGGCTAAGAAATACGGAGCTAACGCGCGGGCCCAAATGTTGAAATACCATATTCAAACTTCAGGTAGATCATTGCACGCACAGGAAATTGACTTCAACGATATTCGTACTACGCTACAAGCTTTATACGCAATCTACGATAACTGTAATTCGTTACACACCAATGCTTATGACGAGGCTATTACAACGCCAACAGAAGAATCGGTGAGAAGAGCGATGGCTATTCAGCTGATCATCAACCGTGAGCTTGGCTTGGCAAAGAACGAAAATCCGCTGCAAGGATCATTCATTATCGAAGAGTTGACCGATCTTGTTGAGGAAGCTGTATTGTCTGAATTTGATCGTATCACCGAAAGAGGTGGTGTGCTTGGTGCCATGGAAACAATGTACCAGCGTTCCAAAATCCAGGAAGAATCCCTGTATTACGAAACTTTGAAACATACAGGCGAGTTCCCTATTATTGGGGTAAACACTTTCTTAAGTTCAAAGGGATCACCAACTGTTCTGCCGAAAGAAGTAATTCGCGCAACTGAGGAGGAGAAGAAGTACCAGATCGCTATGTTGGAAAACTTGCACAAAGGAAACGCCGAAAGCGTAGAGCAAGGAATCCAAAAAGTACAAGAGGCGGCGGTTCAAAACGAAAATATGTTTGAGCAACTGATGGAAACAGCGAAAGTAGCGTCATTAGGGCAAATTACCGGAGCGCTCTTCGAAGTAGGAGGTCAGTACCGCAGAAATATGTAATGCGTTCAAAGGAGAAGACTCAGAAGATAAAACTTTCCAAAGGATATATTTTCTTTGGATTGTTTGTCCTTCTATTTACCACATTGTTAGTTTTTGTAGAATCTAAAAATGGTAAATTCTGGACTAACGATTTCAGGGTCTATTACTATGCAACGCAGGATTTTCTTCAGGGAAACAGTCCGTATGAGCACAATTATGGTCTAAACAGTGGGCTTTTTAAATACCCACCAACTACTTTGTTCATTTTTGCGCTTAATGCCTGGTTACCTTACTTTTGGGCTCAGATTGTGCACAGCCTTATTTTAGCATTGTCATTTATCTCAGGTATAATTTTGTTACACCAATTCTATATCTTTCAGGAGTACAAAAGAAGAATGTGGGTACTTTATCTACTGTTTTTTATTGCGGTAGTACACCTGACACGTGAGTTTCACCTTGGGAATATTAATTTGATTCTTTTAGCACTTTATAGTTTTGGTCTTATTACTTTCCTTAAGAATAGGCCAATGGAAGGAAGTGTATATTGGTCATTCATGATCATCCTAAAACCAATTTGTCTATTAGTTGTCGTTCCCTTTCTTTTGAAAAAACAGTGGAAGCCAATACTCATTATGGCAGCTTTGGGATTACTTTTCTTGCTAATTCCGGCATTTAAATTAGGCTGGAGTGGAAATATTGAAATTTGGCAGGGTTGGTTAAAGGCAATAAGCCTTCATGGGGATTACATTCCCGGTGAAAATTCATTGAGTTATCTAACGAAACACTTTATTGGAATTGATAGTGCATGGGGACCTTCATTCATTGTGTTAGGTATGTTGGTTCTTTCAATTTTATGGATCAACAGAAACAATGTTAGTGATGATGCTATGGAATTATCGACAGTGTTCCTGGCATTTGTGCCAAATTTTTTCGTGACAGATACAGAACATTTCTTGCTTTCATTACCGCTTTTTATCGTAATCATCCGGAAACTACTTGCCTTTAAAAACAAACTTCTTTGGATAATGTTAACGGTCCTCATTCTGGCATTTGCTGTTAAATCCAATGACCTACTAGGGAAAGACTTA
>JBFHIN010000445.1:0-1930 GCA_041596415.1 Crocinitomicaceae bacterium
AACGCAGTTTGTCTCTAATCCTTCGGTTGGCGCATCAGTTGGACTGATATTTAATGTCGGTACCAACGTAAATACCATTGGAATCAACTTCAATTCCTATTACCACGATTATTTTTATCAAGTTAACGCAGGACAATCTGCCGTTTGGAACTTGAGCAGTTATGGAGGGCGTCAACGATTTTGGGAATTTAGAACGGATCTTGGTTTAGTGCTTCTTGCCGGAAGACGGGATGCGCGCGTTGATTTTCAGTTAGATGGTTTGATCCATAATACGCAGTACAACTACGGAATTGCCTATAATTATTTATGGTATTACGATCAAGCAGGAACATCTCAACGATCCGGCGGTTGGGGATTTCACTTTAAAAATGCAGCATTGTTGTTTGAAAACGACATTTTTGGAGGACAGGGAAAGGATCGTTTTAGGACAGGTCATTTGATGTTTTCGGTCAGGAATGAAAATTGGAAGTACTACGGAGGGCTATATCTGTGGACAGGTGAAACTGCCAATTCAATGTGGGAACGAATCACTTTACCAAGTTGTCCAAGTGGATTTCGTTTGTTGGAGGATCTACCATATGGTAGGACAAGTCACGGAATTGTGTATGGTGGCTTCAATTACCACTTAGGCTACAATCAAATCGTTCACTTTAAATTGGGTGTCGATGGCGAAAATATTCGTCATTTCGCTCAAAACCGATTGATTCATGACCTGATATTTTTACCCAAATCTGTAAAAAGAAATACCCCCCACTACCCTCGACTGAATGAATACGGTTGTCCGGTGTTCGATAAAAAAGAAGTCAGAAAACCATTGATCTATTTGCAACAAGGTTTGAACGGACCTTGGTCGAATTAAGATTTTAGGAATTTTTATCAATAAAAATATCAACAAGTAAAAATAAACCTAGAAGATTAAAAGGAATCTACTAACTTTGCGCCCCATAGTTACAATCAAAAACAACATGTCAAATTCCATCAAATATGTATTTGTAACAGGAGGGGTAACATCTTCGCTTGGGAAAGGAATCATCTCTGCTTCGTTAGCAAAACTGCTTCAAGCCAGAGGCTATTCTACAACCATTCAAAAACTTGATCCTTACATTAACATTGATCCAGGAACCTTGAATCCATACGAGCACGGTGAGTGTTTTGTGACGGATGACGGTGCTGAAACCGATCTTGATCTTGGGCATTATGAACGCTTCTTAAATGTTCCTACTTCCCAAGCAAATAACGTAACTACGGGTAGAATCTATCAATCAGTTATCGAAAAAGAGCGTAAAGGTGAATTTTTAGGAAAAACTGTACAGGTTATCCCCCACATTACGGATGAAATAAAGGATAGAATACAATTATTAGGTAAAAAAGGTGAATACGACATTGTAATCACTGAAATTGGTGGAACAGTTGGTGATATTGAATCACTTCCTTATGTTGAAGCTGTTCGTCAAATGCTTTGGGAGTTTGAAAATGATTGTGTTGTAGTTCATTTGACATTGGTTCCTTATTTGGCAGCAGCCGGAGAATTAAAGACTAAACCAACCCAACATTCAGTTAAACAATTACTTGAACTAGGTGTTCAGCCTGATATTCTTTGTTGCAGAACGGAGCACGAACTGGATCTTACCTTACGTAAGAAAATTGCTAAATTCTGTAATGTAAGCATGAATGCTGTAATCGAATCCAGGGATGCGGAGTCTATTTATGATGTTCCCTTACTTATGCAGGCTGAAGAACTGGACAAAGTAGTGCTTGAAAAGTTGGGTTTACCGACAAAATCAACACCTAACTTAGAAAGTTGGAAGAGCTTTTTAGAGCGTTTGAAGAATCCAAAATCGCAAGTTACTATCGGATTGGTTGGAAAATACGTAGAATTAAAAGATTCATATAAATCAATTTCAGAATCATTCATTCATGCTGGTGTAGC
>JBFHIN010000446.1:0-1928 GCA_041596415.1 Crocinitomicaceae bacterium
AAGCAAGAAAAGAAAATCAATCTCACAAGGCAAAATTATAGTTTCGGAAAGCTTAAAAATAGTTAAGCCAGAATAGTTTTCAACAAGGATTGTGCAACTTTTTTACTGGCCCCTCCTCCACCAAGTTTATTTTTTAGCTCAACATAATCATTTAGCAACCTTTCACGCTTCTCGCCTCCTCTTCTTATCAGATCTAGTTCTTTACGAATATTCTCTGCGGTACATTCATGTTGAATCAATTCTTTCACGACTTCTCGATCCATGATTAAATTCACAAGTGATATAAACTTGATTTTTATTAAGCGCTTCGCTATTCGATACGAGATGGGAGATCCAACATAGCACACCACCTCAGGAGTACCTAATAAAGCAGCTTCTAGTGTAGCTGTTCCAGAAGTCACTACAGCAGCTTCGCTATTCCTAAGTAAATCATAGGTTTGATGATAAACTATTTTTGTATGCTCCGAAATTAATCCCCTATAAAAATCTTCTTCCAAACTCGGTGCTCCTGCCACCACAATTTGGTAATCTTGAAAATTTTGTATTGCATTGAGCATGATAGGTAACTTCTTAGTCACCTCCTGCTTCCTACTACCCGGTAAAATAGCTAAAATCGGTTTGTGCTCTAATTCATTTTTTGCTATGAACTCTTCAGTTGAAATAGCATTTTCTTCATACTGTTCTATGGCATCCAAAAGCGGGTGACCGACGTATTCTACGCCAAAGTCATAGGTGGCATAAAAATCCTTTTCAAATGGAAGGATCACGTACATTTTGTCTACAAAACGTTTGATCTTATGCACTCTTGATTGTTTCCATGCCCAAACTTGAGGAGAAATATAGTAAACCACCTTGATCCCTTTGGATTTTGCCCATTCCGCCATTCTCAAATTGAATCCGGGATAATCTACCAAAATCAATACGTCGGGTTGATAGGCTTCAATGTCTTTTTGACAAATTTTAAAATTCTTGAGAATCGTTCTGAGGTTCATCACCACTTCAGCGAATCCCATGAAAGCCAAATCCTTGATGTGTTTAACGAGGTCCATTCCCGCGTCCTGCATTTTATCTCCGCCCCAACCTCTAAAATCGAGTTCCGGTTCCTCCGACTTCAGCGCCTTAATTAAATTTGAAGCATGTAAATCTCCTGAAGCCTCACCGGCAATGATGTATATTTTCTTCTTTTTTGCCACTTATCAGAAAAAATTCACGTAAAGAATATAAGGTAGATAAAGAATTGTTCCTAAAATCACACCCATTCCTAAATTGTATTTATCGCGATTAATGGCCATATAGAACCAGATCAGATTCGAAATTATCGAAATAGAAACGATTTTACTTTTTACCGTCTCATCCACAGAGAATTTATACCATAGCTGCTCAAACATAAAGCCCTGGGCCCAGGATAAAATTAGGATAACCAAAGGAATAAAGACCAGTGGCGAAACAATACCGATCAACAGGCCCAAGAAATGTGCCTTTGTCCAATTTCTTACATTCATTCTTCCAAACTTTTAAATTGCTCCATGACTTTATAAGCAGTCATATCAAATTGCGTGGGTACAACGCTGGCATATCCTTTGTCAATAGCAAAAAGATCTGTATCCTGCGTCCTGTCTTGATTCATAAACTCGCCAGTAAGCCAGTAATAAGGTCTACCGAATTGATCAAAGCGCTTATCAAAACGATCTTCCCAAAATGCATGCGCCTGTTTACATATTTTGAATCCTTTCAACTCAGAAGCGGGTAATTTAGGGACATTTACATTCAGACAAACATGTTTGGGAAAATCCATCTCCAACACTTTACTAATTACTTGTCGAGCGATCATTTTAGCGCCTTCAAAATCTGCATCGGCATCAAAATCACACAATGAAAATCCTACGGAAGGGATGTTTTCCATAGCGCCTTCAACTGCGGCAGACATG
>JBFHIN010000447.1:0-1926 GCA_041596415.1 Crocinitomicaceae bacterium
GAAAAGATCGATGGATTCAGGTGCTGCAATTCCTTTGAAATTCGTTTCAACAAGGTGGTTTTACCGGATCCACTTCCTCCACAAATACCAATAATCATTTTTTTATGAATTCAAATTTTACATTTCCTGCTTGGTTGAGTTGTTTTGTATCAAAAAACAAGTCACCTGTGGGCAAAGATACTGTAAAAAGTTCTTTCTTTTTAAGCGAAAGATATCGGCTTGGGTTGAAATTCATTAAGGGATTAAATTCTTGCGCTACGGCTTGTTTTTGTGTGTCGAAGGGAAGGAAGATCACTTGATTACCGACACGCGTTCCAACGCCTTCATTGAGCGGGAACACCCCGAAGTATGTAATTTTTTTTGTCGCTTCAGCAGCTAATTCTGTTTTATTCAATAGTTTCCATTCTCCTTCCTTTAGTTCGAAA
This sequence comes from Crocinitomicaceae bacterium, assembly GCA_041596415.1. Taxonomy (GTDB): domain Bacteria; phylum Bacteroidota; class Bacteroidia; order Flavobacteriales_D; family Crocinitomicaceae; genus M0103. Next base: position 426 of record JBFHIN010000447.1, read on the forward strand.
AGTTGCAAAGCGTTTTTTTCAGCCGGACCTGTCAGTCCAAGTAAGTAAAATTTGTTTCCTTGTCTGATCAACGTTCCTGCTTCTACATCGGAATCACTTTTCATATAGCTCTTTCCAACGGCGCCAAGACCTGTATTAGGCAAGGCAACAAAGTTTTGCTTCGGAGCTTTGATAAACAAACTTTCTTTCAACACACCCTTGGAGGATACATGCTGAACACTCCATCCTTGTTTGCTGTTTTGGTTCATACGCGAAGCGAAGTAGATCTCATCGTCATTAAAACCAACATATTGCCAGGAAGTAAGCATTCCTTCTTTAATTTCTTTCTCGCCAACTTCACCCAAAATGATCCCATAACTCAAGAAATTGTGGTGCGTGACAAAAGTCGCGAAATCAGTGTATTTTTTATCCTTGCTGTTTTTATGTCTGAACAAATGAACGAGGGCCTTATCAGTCGTAACGATGTCGATAAGTGTCACTTCTCCTGGATCAAAACCCAATTTTTTGATCGTACTACTTAAATTCACGCTTGTCGATTTCACATTGCCAGCGGAACTGATCTGATGTAAGGAAAACTTTCCGTATTCCGGTTGAAGATCATCCAAGAAGTAGATATAACGAGCGTTTTCACTCGAAATATAATAGTATTCCTTTCCGTTTGGATTGAAACTTTCCTGCCAGGTACTGATCAGCTGATCGCTTACCATGGTCATGTTCACTTTTCTAGTTACTCCAGATGGATCTCGGTTGAAAAGAATGGAACCGGTTCCTTTCCATTCCACCATAGAATAGAAGGGATATTGTTCTGCTGATATTTCAAATTCCTGTCCAATTGCCGGAATTGTGAGCACGGATAATAAAAGTACTTTGAATAAATTCATATGATTTTGTAAATTGTATTGCTTTAATCAGCAAATTGTGTGCTAAATTTAAGTTTTTATTATTTTTTTGTCAATTCAATGACTGATAAAGTTGACGACAATCCAACTAATAACGTCTTTATAACGTCAGTATGTATAACTGTTAATAATGCTAGAATGAATAACAAACTACTCTTATTTTCCTTTCTCTTGATGTTCGGATTCTCTTTCGCACAACAAGGTGATGGCGGAAAGCCTAAAAGTGAGAAATTAGCCAATCAAAGTAAGCTGATTGATCATCGCACATTCTCTACGCCAGATCTTGATGTTTTACGTCAGGAGGATGAGGTGACGGACCGTGAAGGAAATGCACCTTGGAGATTTGGATTTAACAATTATACAGATCTAACGATGCTCAATTCAGGTACATGGACCAAGCTCCCGAATGGTGATCATGTCTGGCAGTTAAAATTGACTTGTGAAAATGCCTTAACAGTAAACCTTACCTTGGATCAAGTAAAACTCCCGGAGGGGAACGAACTTTACGTTTATAATCCGCAAAAGGATTTCATTCTTGGAAAATTTACAGACTACCATTTATACCAAGGAGAACTTGGAACTGAACTGGTTCCTGGATCTAC
>JBFHIN010000448.1:0-1924 GCA_041596415.1 Crocinitomicaceae bacterium
CATGTTTTCAATAATTCCGATCACAGGTACATTTATACTGTCCATTTGGAACATATTTACTCCTTTTCGAGCATCAGCTAAGGCAACTTCTTGTGGAGTTGAAACAATAACAGCCCCATCTAAAGGTACTGTTTGTACCAATGAAAGATGTATATCACCGGTACCGGGAGGAAGATCAATTAGTAAATAATCCAGTTCACCCCAATGTGCATCAGTGAACATTTGCGTCATTGCCTTTGCTGCCATTGGTCCGCGCCATACTACGGCATTATCTTGTTCTGTGAAAAAACCAATGGACAGTAGTTGAATGCCATAGCTCATGACAGGATTTATTTTTGGTGTGCCATCCACGTCTATCATAGTTGGACGCTCATTGACCACGTCAAACATGGTCGGCATTGATGGGCCGTAAATATCCGCATCCACAATACCAACTTTATAGCCGGCCAAGGACAACCCACCCGCTAAATTTGCAGTAACGGTGGATTTTCCAACGCCACCTTTACCCGATGAGATGGCAATTATGTGTTTTACCTCCGGCAAGATCTTACGTCTTACTTTCGTTGCTTCAGGAGAAATCCCTTTGGTTTGGCAATCAACCTCTATTTCGTCACCCAATACGCGTTTCAAATTGAAAACCACCGCTTCCTGCATACGTTTACGAGCATGCATCGCAGGATTACTCATATGAACCACCAAGGAAATCTTATTTCCGTCGATCTTCAGTTCGTCCACTAAATTTAGTGAAACTATATCTTTCTTGCTTTCAGGTTCCATGATACCTCCAAGCACCTCTAAAACCCTTTCTCTGGTTATTTCCATGATACAAAATTAAATAAAAAAGGTTGCCGTATAATAGCAACCTTTCCTAATGTCTATAAAAAAACTTTATTTGGTTGGTTTAAACGATTTGATCGATTTCGCCATCAATTCAATAATGTTCTTCTCGTAACCTTCGTCTCTACTTCTAAGCTCGTAAGTTACACCGTTTATAATCTTTTGACCATAAACATGAAACGATTTATGTTCGACACCAACCGTTGGTGAGGCATTTTTTGACCCTTTTACAATCAGTTTTCTTTCATAAAGAATCAAATCTTTTTCATCAATAAGATAAGTGATCTGAAACATATCTTGATCTTTCAATTCCTTCTTTTTATACTGTACCATGTCAGTATAATCGCCGTAATCCTCAATATGAATTTGGAAGTTTGGTCCAACCTGCACTTCCCAAATAAAATCACCTTCTGTATGTATCACTTCAGGCTTGGTGGAAGCACCAATATTAGCTGTTTCATCTGGTAACATTAAAATGGCCGGAATACCATATTTATCTAAATTTATTCCTTTGAAATCATAATAGTCCTCATCCAAATTTATGCCCTCATCTGCAGTTTCTTCTTTTTCGGTTTCGCCACAGGACGCTATAAATAAAGTAGTCAGGGAAAATAAGAGAATAGCAACAGGAAATCTCAACTTTTTCAATTCTTTTTTCATTCAAGTCGTTCTTCGTGAACAATTTATTCACAACAATGTTACAAATATATCTATTTATTCCAAAGGAATATAAAACAAATTGAATCTATATTTGTTAGACTGATTAAATGCAAGATGTAAAGTTGCCAGACATCAATTTAATAGCTAAAGTTAAATGGGGAACTATAAAATAAAAGATTTGGAAACGCTTTCCGGAATTAAAGCCCATACCATTCGTATCTGGGAAAAAAGGTACGGAATTATTGAGCCTTCACGAACGGACACCCAGATCAGGACGTATACCGATGATGACTTAAAGAAACTATTAAATGTTGCCTTGCTCAATAAATCTGGGATAAAAATTTCTCGAATTGCAGACATGACTCCTGAGCAAGTTCAAGAACAAGTGTTAAACTTAAGTCATAGTGAAAGCGAGAATACTTATCAG
>JBFHIN010000449.1:0-1905 GCA_041596415.1 Crocinitomicaceae bacterium
TTATTTTCCATCAATTTTTCAATAATTTTTCGATCATATCGAAGGCAGTTTCCGCCATTTTATTTTTCTTTTCATCCAAACATGGATTCACTTCTACAAATTCCATGGAGACGATCTTCTGTGAAGCAAGCAGTCCTTTTAGCAATTCCAGCGCGACTTCCGGCGATAAACCATCTTTAACGGGTGTTCCCGTTCCAAAAGAAGTCATTTCAGGATCCATAGAGTCGACATCGAACGAGACATACAACACATCACAGTTCGAAAGACGATCGAATACCGCCTCCAAGGTTTTCTTGGCTCCATGCTTATTTACCTCATCAACAGTAAAATTCTTGATCTTATAACGCTCCATAAGCGCATCCTCCTCCGGCTCCGTATCTCTCACGCCAATGAAAACAAGATCTTCGGGAAGTAATTTCCCTTCACCACCGATCGATTTCAAGTTGTTCCATTTATCTATAGTCGACTGAGGAACATCATTCCTTTTACATGGTAGGTTATCTTCACCTAACGCAGCAGCCAAAGGCATTCCGTGCAAATTCCCTGAAGGTGTTGTATAGGGTGTGTGTAGATCTCCGTGCGCATCGATCCAGATCACCCCCAATCTTTTATCAGGATAGTGCATTTTAATTCCGGCAATTGTTCCTCCGGCAGAACCGTGATCTCCTGCGATGACAAATGGAAACTTATTTTCCTCGAAACATTCGTTCATTGCTTCGGCTACATCTTCATAAACTTCAATGAGTCCATCGATTCTTTTTGCGTAGCGATCTTCGACAGCTTGATCCAACAAGGCATTGTAGTTGGGCAATTCAATACGCTCGAAGTCTGCGAAAAAATGATTCTCCTTTGCTCGGGCTGCTGTAAAGATTGCGTCAGGGCCCAAGCCTGCTCCGCGTGTTCCGGCAGTCAATTCAGAACGATTGATGATAAATTTTACTTCTTTTTTCATAAGTATTTGGCGAAGGACAAATTTAAAAGAATAATATGGAACAAAAAGACAAATCGACGAAATGTAACAATAGAACAATTCTACCGTTCAAACTGCAGTCTGTAGTGACAAATTCTTTCTAACTTCGAAAAAAAATTTTTTCAATGCAAAAAGCTGCACTTTTGTTCACATTGCTTTTATTAAGCCACTTTTCATTCACACAAAAAAAGCATGAATCATTTGTCGGTAAACTGGTCTATAGCATTGAGATTATGGATACTTCGTTGCGCGAAATGATCCCAAACAAAAAAATGGTTATTTACACCAACGATACGCTCTTGAGAATAGAAAATCGCACGGACCAACTGGGCGACCAAGTGATCGTTAAACATTTAGGACTGGACAAATCCTACCTGTTGATCGCAACACCGTTCAGTAATTATGCCATTCAAACCGATCATTCTACCGAAGAAAAAGATAGCTATCCCTATACCTACAAAAAGAAGTGTGGCACCAAAAAGATCTTGGGAATGAAGGCCAAGCGATTAATGGTTTCACATGCTAATTTCAAAGAACCCATGGAGTTTTTATACTTGAAAAAATACAGCACGAAATACGTTAACACCTTGGAAAATTTCCCCGGCTTACCGGTCAAATATTATATTTCATCCATTGATGGAACTTACAAATATGAATTGATCTCGATCGAATACATTACTCCGGAAAAAGATCTTTTTGGCATTCCTTCGGACTATAAACGCGTGAGTTTTACTCAATTTCTGGAGGAGATCATGCAAATGCAAGGAGATGCTCCTAAATAATCGACTTACCGAGTTTAACTAACATTGATTTGTGTATAGTTCGCCAAGTAGGTTTATTTTCTGAAGTCAAATCCTGTTTATCTTCGTACGATAGTGAAAATGAAAATGGTAGATAACGAATATAAACCAAAGGAGGAGAAGGCAGAGAAACAA
>JBFHIN010000450.1:0-1904 GCA_041596415.1 Crocinitomicaceae bacterium
AAGGCCTTGTTGTTCTTAGGATCTGGAAGTGTTATCCATGCGATGTCCGATGAGCAAGATATTCGCGTTATGGGTGGACTTAAAAAATACATTCCTATAACCCACATAACATTCTTGATCGGTACATTAGCCATTGCAGGTTTCCCTTTGCTTTCTGGTTTTTACTCAAAGGATGAAATTTTGGCGCACGCCGTTCAACATTCTTCTGTTCTTTATGCCATTTTGGTTATATCAGTTGCATTGACGGCAATATACATGTTCCGTATGTATTTCTTAGTTTTCCATGGTTCGTTCCGTGGATCTGAACACCAGAAGGAGCATTTACATGAAAGTCCACTGAACATGACCTTGCCGTTAGTAGTCTTGGCTATTTTGTCCGTTTTTGGTGGAATATTGAATTTGCCCGGCGTATTCTTTGAGTCAGGAACACATTGGTTGTCACATTATTTGGAACATACAACCCAAGGGTTGAATTTGATCGTTACGCATCATTTATCTAGTGGAGAATCGCTATTGTTGATGGGGTCGGCCATTGTGCTTACGCTTCTTATTATCGGATTCACCTATACGATCTATGTGAAGAAGGGTAGCCTGGCTAAAGCAGATGATCAATTGAAAGGTTGGGAGCTGGCTTCAAATAAAAAATTATTCTTTGATGAAATGTACGACTTCTTGTTCGTCCGTCCAATTGCCTGGTTATCTGAGGTGGGTGATAAATTCTTTGAACGTATAATCCTGAATAAATCGATCCTGGGCTTTACAGCGATCATTGGAAAATCAGGAGATCTTGTACGAAAGTGGCAATCCGGCGTTGTAGCCAGTTACCTACTTTGGATGGTTGTAGGAATCATTAGTTTGGTCGTTTATTATTTAATAAAATTTTAAGTTTTGGAATTGTATATTATACCATTAGTTGCTGCAATAATTGCATCTTTAGCACCGAACAACGCTGGTAAGTTTATTGGAGTATTGGGAGCAATTGCCTCGTTAATCGCGGTCTCTTTGCATGCGGTGAGTTTTGTACCGGACCAAACCATAACTTTGTTCGATCCACAAATGATCACTTCTTTTGGACTTACCTATAAGATGGCGTATGATGGTCTTGGACTATTCATGGTTATCTTGGTGAATCTGATGATTCTGTTGATCTTATTAGCTAACTGGAACCATTCTTCCGGAAACAGAAAATCATTTACCGCCATGGTAATGCTTATGCAATTCGGATTGATCGGTGTGTTTACCGCCATGGATGGAATCATGTTTTACATCTTCTGGGAAATCACCTTGATCCCGATCTTCTTGATCGCGCTATGGTTCGGAGCTCCAGAACGTAAGGAAGCCCTCGTGAAGTTTTTCATTTATACATTCGTAGGGTCGTTGGCTATGTTACTTTCGTTGATGGCATTGGGGACAATGACCTCAGATTTTTCTTTCGAAAGTTTGCAAGCGGTAGAAATGACCGCAAAAACGGCCTTTTGGATAGCAGGAGGATTCTTCCTTGCATTCGCCATTAAAATACCGTTGTTTCCTTTCCACACCTGGCAACCGGCAACCTATACCGTGGCACCCATGGCAGGAACAATGTTATTATCGGCGTTGATGCTGAAAATGGCACTATACGGTATGATTCGTTGGATGATTCCAATTGCACCTGAGGCCATGGACGATATGTTCTGCCTTGTGATAACACTTGGACTTATTGGTATTATTTACGCAGCCATTCTTGCCATAAAGCAAAATGATATCAAACGATTATTTGCTTTTGCGTCAATATCACACGTTGGCTTAATCGCGGCTGGAATCATGCTATTTGATAAGGAGGCACTATCTGGTGTTTTCGTTCAGATTGCCAATCACAGTTTTGTGGCTGTAGGTTTGTTCATGGCAGCTGGAATCTTGGAACA
>JBFHIN010000451.1:0-1882 GCA_041596415.1 Crocinitomicaceae bacterium
GTACACATTAAAACAGATCGAATCTTCATTAGTTCGCTGCCCTGATCCTGAAATTTCCGCTGAAATGGAAAATCTGGTAATGAAAATTAAAAAGGAGGGAGATACCATCGGTGGGGCTATTAGTTGCGATATTTTTAATGTGCCCATTGGATTGGGAGAACCGGTTTTTGATAAATTACATGCCGAATTAGGTAAAGCCATGTTGTCTATTAATGCTGTAAAGGGCGTTGAGTTTGGAAGTGGTTTTTCATGTATCGAGATGAAAGGTTCAGAACATAACGATCTATTTACGGCTGAAGGTTCTACAATTTCAAATAACAGTGGTGGCATTCAAGGAGGAATTTCCAACGGGATGCCTGTTACCATGCGAATTGCCTTCAAACCTGTGGCAACGATAATGAAAGATCAAGAGACGATAAATTCAGATTTTCAGCTTACAGAACTTAAAGGCAAAGGACGGCATGATGCTTGCGTGGTACCAAGAGCTGTTCCAATCGTAGAAGCCATGGCGGCAATTGTCATTTTAGATTTCTATTTGAGGAATAAGTCAGTAACTTTGTAAAAAATAACGCAAGAATGATTCAACGTATTCAATCAATTTATTTGGCACTCGCCATCATTTTATTAAGTATCGTTACAAGTGGTACAACCATCTATCGTTTTGTAACAGAAAAATTGTATTATCGTTTAACTGTTTTTGGTTTTCACGGGTATGACAAAAAAACGGATGAATTAGTTGAAATACATTCCTATCCGCTTTATCTGTCAGCAATTGCATTAGTATTGCTTTGTTTCATTACGCTAATGTCTTATAAGAATTTAACAAGACAATTAAAGATGGTACGCATGACGTTTTACCTTTATTTGCTGTTTACCATTTTGTTGGTTGTTTTTTCTTTTGCAGGTGGAGAGAAGTTAATTGAAGGTGAATTTAAAAGAGAGTTAGGAGCAGGATACGCTTTATTTGTTATCGGTTTACCTTTCGTATTTCTAGCTAACCTGTCGATTAAAAAAGACAAGTCACTTATTGACTCACTGAATCGTTTACGCTAATATGAATTATTTATCGGTTGAAAATCTCACCAAATCGTTTGGTGACAGAATGATTTTCTCAGAATTGACCTTCGGGATTGATGCAGGTCAAAAAGTAGCTATTGTCGCGAAGAACGGAAGTGGTAAAACCACCTTGTTGCGTTGTTTGATGAATATGGAGCCGTATGATAGCGGTCGCGTGGTATATCGTAATGACATTCGTGTTGCTTTTATGCAGCAGTCTGAAAATCTCAATGAAGAACATACGGTCTTTGAAGCTGTTTTTTCACATGATCTTCCCGAGCTTCAAGCCATAAAAAAATATAATCAAGCGGTAAAACTAGGCAATGATGAATTGGTCAGTGAAGCATTCCAGGAATTAACAGAACTAAATGCCTGGGATATAGAAGTGAAAGTCAATCAAATTCTCTCAGTTTTAAAATTGGACGACACTGAAGCAAAAATTGGTAGTTTGTCCGGCGGACAGAAAAAGCGTGTCGCATTAGCTCAGGTTCTTATTTCAGAGGCAGATTTTTTAATTTTGGACGAGCCTACCAACCACTTGGATTTGGATATGATCGAATGGCTGGAGGAGTTTTTATCCAAAGCAAAATCGACACTTTTAATGGTGACGCACGACCGTTACTTTTTGGAAGTGGTTTGCGATACGATCTTTGAAATGGAAGATCAAACGATTTATAAATACAAAGGGAACTTCTCTTATTACCTCGAGAAAAAAGCAGAACGACAAGAGCAGCTGCAATCTACCATTGAAAAGGCCAAGAACACCTTCAAAAAGGAATTGGAATGGATTAGAAGGCAACCTAAGGCACGTGGAACCAAACAAAAA
>JBFHIN010000452.1:0-1880 GCA_041596415.1 Crocinitomicaceae bacterium
AAAAGTGTGGGAAGTAACTTCCTTTTTGATTATTAAATTTGTAACTTGATTTTGTTAGCGGCCTCCTTTTTTTTATCATCAATTACCTTAGCATATATCTGAGTTGTTCGCAATTCACGGTGGCCGAGTAATTTCGATACGGTATAGATGTCGGTTCCTAGAGTAAGTTGCAATGTTGCGTACGTATGACGTGCGCAATGGAAGGTGATCGTTCTGTGTATTCCGGCGCTCATCATCCACTGTTGTAGTTTCAAATTATTCCATGCCGAATACTTTAATCCAATGAATACTCTGTCCTCAGGTTTTCCCCGCTCTCCCAACAATGAAAATGCCTGATCAGAAATGGGTAAAGTTTCAGTTCCCTTCGTCTTTTTTTGTCTGAATCGAACATAGTGCCCCATCTCATTGGAATGTTGCACTTCCGACCAAGTCAGCTTATTGATATCGGACCAACGTAAACCACTCAAACAAGAGAAGAGAAATGCTGTTTTAAGTACAGGGACCTCGCAGTTCTCCTTTGCCACACGTTGCAATTCATCCAGCGTTAAAAATTCTCTTTGCGATTCACTCATTTTAAAACCCTCGACGGATTCAGCGGGAGTTTTTGGTAATAGCCCATCTTTGAATGCTTGTTTGAGTGCTGCCTTGAATTTATTAAAGTAAGCATGCTTTGAATTCTGAGAAAGACGAACATCGCGTTTCACCATTTTTACCTTATCCAGGAAATCTTTGAACTCTTGAACTTTCTTAACGGTCATATCCTCAAAGGACAATCCATTAGGGGCAAATAGGATCAGGTATTTTTCAACGCTGTCCCAGTTATCATAATTACCCTGACTTTCTAAGCGCTGTTCTTTGAGCATTTTGAAGTAACCTATAAAGCTGCCTTTACGTTTCTCAGTGTCCATAAATCCATAATCTCCATTCATGATCTCTACCTGACGCTGAGCTCTTATTGTTTCAGCAAGTTGCAGGGTTTTTTTGTTCACTTCCTTTTGCTCTTTTGACGGGTTTTCCTCATGCAAGTAGAGCTTCAGGTATTCAGTCTTGCGGATTCCCTTGTCATAGTAATCAAGATATAGACTTGTCTTTCCTCCCTTGTTTCGCTGTCTAAGTTTTACGTTCATGTGAATAGTTTTTCTATTTCGGATTTCTTGATGATCGTTCTTGTTCCAATTTTGGCCGCCTTTAAGGTACCGCCTTTTATTATTCTGTATAATGTTGTTCTGCCTGTTCCTAACAACTGGCACGCTTCTGAAATACTCAGGTATTCTTTGTCAGACATTTTAGTTTGAATGAATTCTTTTTTCTGAACGGGAATAGAATTAACATTATCGAGCTTTTCAATTCGTTTTAAATTTTTGTAATAGCGCTTGCGGCAAATTGGACTACAGTTTTTTGTAACCGTAGTTTTAGCGATAAATTCTTTACCGCATTGTTCACAGACCCTTGGGATACGAATATTACTGCTCATTACTGCTCATTACTGCTCATTACTGCTCATTACTGCGCACAATTTTTGTTTCAGGTTGTTTCAGTATGTTTCTATGTGTTTCTACATGTTTCATAATGTCGCCCTATTGATCAATTTTTTGTTGCCCGGCAACAAATTTGAACTTCGGGCAACAAATTGGCAACAAAAATAAATGAAAAAAGGGTATTCGGGCAACAAATTATAGAAAAATAATTATACTAAAAGCCCACAAACACAAGGATTAATGAAAAAAAAGAAAAGTATCTATTTTCCGATACAAAACTTACTAAAAATATTACCCAAAAGGTCATCCGTGGAGATGTCTCCAGTAATACTTCCTAAGTGGAACATAGCCTGTCTTATATCCATGGCAATGAAATCACCCGTAATATTGCGCTCAATAGCA
>JBFHIN010000453.1:0-1878 GCA_041596415.1 Crocinitomicaceae bacterium
ATTTTTCAATGGTACTAGTACATTCTTCAATTGTTTCACCGCCGCAAAACTGTTGAAAAATAGTTTTTTTTACTATCCCTTTTATAGGTAAGCCAATCTTCAATGATGCATTAGTAGCCCATTTTCCGAATTTTACCATACTTCTGTTTCCAATTAGCTTAAAAAGCCAATACGCTCTTTTCAAGGCTTTGTCTGATTTGCTTTGAAAGGCAATTTCCGTGTTTTCGAATGAAATCATAGCGCAAAATTAATTGCTTTTACAACACAATTATCAATTATCCGCAGCTTTATCTATTTTTGTTGTGATTTAGAATAACCACCTATGAAAAAACTACAAGCGTCGGCATATACAATTGAACTTGGACCTATTCATGATTCCGGTATTGAGGAATTTATTTCGAACCATTATAAAGATGCAAAAATTGTGATCATGGTAGATGAAAATACCCATGATTACTGTTTAGAATATCTTTTGACGACTTTTGAATTCTTGCAAGAAGCCGAAGTAATGCTGCTACCTGCCGGTGAAGAGAATAAGGTATTGGAGGTTTGTTTTCAGGTTTGGGAAGCATTATCGGATTATGAGGTTGGCAGAAATGATATGATCATTAATGTTGGCGGTGGTGTGGTTACGGACATGGGAGGATTTATCGCTTCAGTTTTTAAGCGAGGTATTGATTTTATTAATATCCCCACAAGCTTGCTTGGTATGGTTGATGCAGCGATTGGAGGAAAGACAGGTATTGATCTTGGACCATATAAGAATCAGATTGGCGTTTTCAACCACCCGAAAAAAATCTATGTCGATCCAATTTTTTTAGCAACCTTGCCTGAGGAAGAGCTGATGAACGGGTACGCTGAAATGCTTAAACATGCGTTAATCACGTCAAAAGATAGATGGAACAAATTAAAGAAGTTGGAATCGATAGATGAACTTAGCGATCTAAATCTAATCCAAGAGTCAGTTGAAGCCAAATTCGAAATTGTGGAACTTGACCCGCAGGAAAAAGATGTTAGAAAAAAATTGAACTTGGGTCATACCGTAGGACATGGAATTGAGGGGTATCTCTTGAACAAAACGCCAATTAGTCATGGTCACGCAGTGGCAATCGGTTTGGTGGCCGAGGCATATATCTCGATGCGCAAGAATTTGTTGAGCAGAGACGAATATTTCGATATCGAGATCAATATAACGGATAAATTCAATATTCTTCTTTTTGATGAAGAGGACATCACAAGAATTATCGAGATCTGTCAGAATGACAAAAAGAATAAGGATGGAAAAATTCTGGCGGCCTTGTTATTGAATATTGGTGAAGTGGAAACTGACATTGAAATTACGAAAGAAGAAATCAATGAAGCGTTGCTTTACCTGAACAAATTTGGATTTTCTGCCAATTAGTGCTTTAATTTAAGCAGTCTTTCTTTGATCGACTCAAGTCTATTGATGATTTCTGAATGATCTTCAATTGGATCAATCGTCACCTGCTTTTCTTTGAGTGCTTTTTTTGCACCTTCTAAGGTCATACCATCAACCTTTACCAACACGTAAATTCGTTGAATTGTTTCAATATCCTTTACAGTAAATAATCGATTACCTTTTTTATTCTTTTTTGGATTGATACTACTAAATTCTTTTTCCCAGAAACGGATCAGTGATGCATTAACCTGAAACATTTCGGCTACCTCACCAATCGAGTAGTAAAGTTTCTTGAGTTCTGTCAGGTCAGTGGGTGTCAGCATTTTTAATAACAATATTTCCCGAAAATAGTTATAATTTTGCATCCCGAATGTTAACAGGAAAATTCATAGTAAATTATTTAGTACTAGGCCTTTGCTTAATTACACTTAATTCGTTTGGTCAAGCGCCGAAAACGA
>JBFHIN010000454.1:0-1875 GCA_041596415.1 Crocinitomicaceae bacterium
GTTATTTTTCAGTTGAACACACAAATTCCAAGCAGTTTTACTTTCTTCAGTATCATTAACGATAATAGCGTTAAGTAAGCCTTTTCCTCTTACCTTCAAGACTAGATCTGTTTTTTCAATAATTCGATTCATCTCTTTTCTAAAGATCTCTCCCAAACGATTAGCATTTTCAACTAGGTTCTCTTCTATCACTACTTCCAGAGCTGCAATTGCCACTTTAGCAGCGATTGGATTACCTCCAAATGTTGAACCGTGCTGTCCCGGTTTGATCACACCCATAATGTTATCATTAGCTAAAACGGCTGAAACCGGATAAGCCCCACCTGAAAGTGCCTTACCAAGAATTAATATATCAGGTTGTACATTTTCATGATGCACTGCCAATAATTTACCAGTACGTGCAATTCCTGTTTGAACTTCATCTGCTATGAATAAAACACCATTTTTTCTACACAATTCAGCAGCCGAAGATAAATAACCATCATTTGGCACAAAGACACCCGCTTCTCCCTGAATCGGTTCTACTAAAAACCCTGCAACATTTTCTTCTTGAAGCGCTTTTTCCAGTGCCTCAAGATCGTTATAAGGAATGGTCACAAAACCTGGCGTGTACGGTCCAAAATTCTTTTTAGCATCCTGGTCGTTGGAAAACGAAATTATCGTTGTTGTTCTTCCGTGAAAATTTCCTTCACAAACGATGATCTTTGCTTTATTTTCTTCGATGCCTTTTTTCTCGTAAGCCCATTTACGACACAATTTAATGGCCGTTTCAACAGCTTCAGCTCCTGTATTCATTGGAAGCACTTTATCAAAACCGAAAAAATCGGTGATAAACTTTTCGTAAACTCCCAAAGCAGAATTGTAAAACGCACGTGACGTAAGGGTAAGTGTTTTAGCCTGTTCTACCAGTGCATTCACTATTTTTGGATGACAATGACCCTGATTTACAGCTGAATAAGCAGAAAGAAAGTCGAAATACCTCTTCCCTTCAACGTCCCAAACGTAAACGCCTTCTCCTCGTTCCAAAACAACTGGCAGTGGATGATAATTGTGGGCTCCGTATTTGTCTTCTAATTGAATTAGATCTTCCGAGTTTAATTTTTGAGTCATTGTTTGCATACGTTTGAATTTAAAATTATCGGCTCGTCCCGGAGAGTTACCATCCTTTCCTCATTTAATTATGGAGAGAAATCATCCAGAGCAAAGATAATTAATGCAGATTAAAATTGAAAGTAACCTCTGCCCACAAACTCTACTTTACGGCAAAAGAGGGGTTAATGTTTACGCCTCTCCTGCATAATAATTCGCATTAATATTTAAAATAAAGTAGGCTGTTCTTCGTCATTATCATTGGTAAGATCCCATTCTACAGTATTATCACCGTTTTCCTCTTCATTATCCACTGCAATCACACTTTCCTCTTCATCCGGCCAAGGCTCTTCACCACCTTCGGGCTGGAATAAAACAATCTCCTTGACTTTTAATTTCGTCAACTGATTACCTTGTGCTTTAAGCCCTTTAACATCAATAAAATCAGCAATATTCACTTCATTATCCGGCAAATTCTTGGTCTCTTTCAAGAGTTTATTGTAGACAATTTTGATCATCGGACGATAAGCTGTAGAAACCACGTCAAGATGAGACCCAGGACTTTCACTGATGAACGAAACTTTTTTGTCAGAAGTAACTTCACACAAAAAACGTTTAACATAGTGTAATTCCTTCTCAGCATCATAATAAACCGCCGAAATAGGACGATCGGGATGCCATTTTTCAATATGGATCAAATCTTCATCGAAGATGATTCCCAGATCAAAATTGGAAAGTCTGTACTCTCCTGAACTGTATATAGTAAGAATTTTATCGTCTCCTTTA
>JBFHIN010000455.1:0-1865 GCA_041596415.1 Crocinitomicaceae bacterium
GGGAACTTCTCTTATTACCTCGAGAAAAAAGCAGAACGACAAGAGCAGCTGCAATCTACCATTGAAAAGGCCAAGAACACCTTCAAAAAGGAATTGGAATGGATTAGAAGGCAACCTAAGGCACGTGGAACCAAACAAAAAGCACGTATCGAAGCATTTAAGGATGTAAAATCTGTTGCCAGTCAGCGAATTGATGAAGATGAGATTGACATTCCTGTGAAAATGGAGCGTTTGGGGTCAAAGATTGTTGAGTTGCATAAAATTTATAAAGCTTACAGTGAAAAAGTAATTCTGGATAATTTCTCCTATAATTTTCAACGTAAGGAACGACTGGGCGTAGTTGGAAATAATGGAACCGGGAAGTCTACATTTTTAAATGTTATTCAAGAAATTGAACCGGTTGACAGGGGTAAAGTAGTGATTGGAGATACAGTCGTTTTTGGCTATTATAGTCAGGAACTCATCAAAGTGGATGAAAACAAAAAGGTGATCGATGTTATTAGAGACATTGCTGAATTTATCCCACTTGAAAAAGGAAGGCAATTATCTGCGGCGCAGTTTCTGGAAAAGTTCCTTTTCGATCGAAAAATGCACCACAACTACGTTTACAAATTAAGTGGGGGAGAGAAAAGAAGACTAAAATTGATGACAGTTCTAATGGCCAATCCAAATTTTTTGATTTTGGATGAGCCCACCAATGATCTCGACATCTTCGTCATGGGTGTATTGGAGGATTATTTGAAGAACTTTGAGGGCTGTTTGATCGTGGTTTCCCACGACCGTTACTTTATGGATAAGATGGTCGATCACTTGTTTGTTTTCGAAGGTCAAGGAGTTATTAAAGATATTGTGGGAAACTACACGGAGTACCGCAAGAATCTAATTGAAAAGGCTCGTAGTGAAAAGACTACTGATCAGAAACTTGAAAAGAAAGTAGAGATCAAAGAAACGACGGCTCCAAAGGAGGTAAACAAAAAGAAGTTATCGTTCAAGGAGAAATTGGAGTACGAAGCGCTCGAAGGTCAAATTGAAACTCTGGAAAACAGAAAAAATGAGCTCACAGAAAAGCTTGCGGACAGCACTTTAAGTGGTGAGCAGCTTGTAACAGTGGGTAATGAACTGGCAAAGGTTGTTCAAGAATTAGAAGAGAAAACCGATCGCTGGTTAGAGCTATCGGAATTCGCTTAACCAATTGTTATTCCAGTAGAGAACTTATTTTTAATCCTTTGTTTACCGGATTTAGTTTAAGAGTGAATTTAATTTTCTCTGCATAGCGAGAATTACCAAAGGAATCGTCCAATTCTTTGCTCATCCATACCGGGAAATAAACGCCAAAAACAGAACCAAGTCTCACGGCTAAACCAGTGTTTATTGCCGTATTGTAACTGCTTCCGTTGTGGAAGGCACCTGCATCGGCAAATACACCGAAAATTCCCATTCTTGGTATAGGCAGTTGTACGTATAAATTTGCTGTTGTCATCCAGTTTAATGTAGTGCCATAATAACTGGTACTTTTAAATCCACCCATATTATCTGCGCGTTGTTGCGACCAAAGTCCGTCAATCAGGCCCCTTCCAAAATAATAATCTTCGAAAAAGATATCTTGAGCGCCGTCTGTACCGCTGAGTGACATTCCATACGGATAAGTGCTCTGTATGGAATTGGAAATACTTTTACTTAAGTAATTACCGGCAAACCCTCTAAGTTCCACCCAACGTTTCATCGTGTTTTTAAGGTAGCGATATTTATAGGTAGCCTCGAGCATCACTCTTGAAAACTCTATTTCCCTGCCCGATATATAATCAAGACGCGCTGAACTATATATTTTATGATCGGGGTGACTATAATCAACATTATAACGAATA
>JBFHIN010000456.1:0-1864 GCA_041596415.1 Crocinitomicaceae bacterium
ACAAATCACGGAAAAACAAAATAAGAAATGCACGAAAAAAGCAGCCCAAGGAATGAGCTGCTTTTTATTGAATAAGCATATACATACTTAATTTCTATAAAGTGTGCTTTTAATTGCTTTTACCAATCTTTCTACATTTGGCAAAGCCTCATCAATTAAAGTCGGCGAGAAAGCAAATGGCGTATCTGTTTGTGTTACACGCATTACAGGCGCGTCCAAGTGATCAAACGCGTATCGCTGTAAATGGTAAGAAATTTCAGAAGAAATTGACGCCAATGGCCAAGACTCTTCAAGCACCACACAACGATTAGTCTTCTTAACAGACTCAACTACTGCAGCGTAATCAATCGGACGAATAGTTCTCAAATCGATGATCTCTATGGAAATACCTTCTTTCTCCAGCAATTCAGCAGCCTCATGTGCAACTTTGATGATCTTACCAAAAGTAACCACAGTGACATCTTTTCCTTTGCGCTTAATATCCGCTACACCAATTGGAATTATATATTCTCCTTCAGGAACTTCTCCTTTATCACCATACATTTTTTCTGACTCAAGAAAAACAACAGGATCGTTGTCTCGAATAGCTGCTTTCAATAATCCTTTGGCATCGTACGGAGTTGATGGAGTAATAACTTTCAATCCAGGAACGTGTGCATAAAATGCTTCGAAACTTTGCGAGTGTGTTGCTGCCAACTGACCCGCAGTACCATTACCACCTCTAAAGACTATTGGACATGAGTATTGACCTCCGGACATCTGCAACATTTTCGCAGCACTGTTAATAATCTGATCTGCCGCCAGGATAGCAAAATTCCAAGTCATGAACTCAACAATTGGTCGTAAACCGTTCATTGAAGCTCCTACAGCGATCCCTGCGAAACCGAGCTCAGCAATCGGTGTGTCAATTACGCGCTTCGGACCAAACTCATCCAGCATCCCTTGAGAAACTTTATAAGCTCCATTGTACTCAGCTACTTCCTCTCCCATGAGAAAAACACCTTCGTCTCTTCTCATTTCTTCAGTCATTGCTTCACGTAGCGCTTCTCTAAATTGAATTGTTTTCATAATTTGAATTTTACCCCTGTGAAAGGGAGGCAAAAATAATAATTTTACATGAACCACCAAGTCATCGCTTTTAATTTCCTTGTACTGAAATCTCAGTGTGGATGGTTTTGAAATTGAATAGTTCCCGGAGCACTTTCAAACTTCCCGATATGTTTTCCGTTCGGCACTTCTATTTCATAGATAATTTTTTAAATTTGCGCACTTAAGAAAATTTTACGCAATGAAAATACTTGTTTGTATAAGTAAAGCACCAGATACTACTTCAAAAATCGCATTTAAAGATAACAATACGAAGTTTGATGAGAATGGTGTTCAATTCATCGTTAACCCATATGATGAATGGTATGCCCTAGTAAGAGCTTTAGAAATTAAAGAAGCAAAAGGCGGGAACGTAACTATCATTACAGTTGGTCAGGCAGATGATGATGCGATCATTCGCAAGGCATTGGCAATTGGCGCTGATGATGCTGTGCGAATTGATGCTGAACCTTTAGACGCATATTTTACGGCTATGCAAATTGCTGAATACGCAAAAGATAAAGGTTTTGATTTAGTAATGACAGGTAAAGAGACCATTAATTTTAATGGTTCTCAAGTAGGTGGAATGATCGCTGAGAAATTGGATTTACCTTTTATTTCGTTGGCAACTAAATTAGATATAGACGGTACTACTCTGACACTGGAAAAAGAAATTTTAGGTGGAATTCAAGTTGTACAAACCCAAGCACCTGCAGTAATTTCTTGTGCTAAAGGAATGGCTGAACAACGTATTCCAAATATGAGAGGAATTATGGCA
>JBFHIN010000457.1:0-1853 GCA_041596415.1 Crocinitomicaceae bacterium
ACCACCGATTACAAGTCCTGAAACTCCTTCCGGAACGCCATTCGCTGCAAATACTTCAGTTGTGATCTGCTGACAAGCAATCGCTGTCAAAGGTGTTTTTTCAGATGGTTTCCAAACTGTTACGTCACCACATACCCAAGCAAGGGCTGTATTCCAGTTCCAAACAGCCACCGGGAAGTTGAATGCAGAAATAATTCCGACAACTCCAAGAGGGTGATACTGCTCATACATCCTGTGACCCGGACGCTCTGAGTGCATGGTCAAACCATATAACTGACGAGATAGACCAACTGCGAAATCACAGATATCGATCATCTCCTGTACTTCACCCAAACCTTCTTGTAATGATTTACCCATTTCATAGGAAACAAGTCTTCCAAGAGGTTCTTTGTATTCACGCAACTTCTCACCCAACTGACGAACAACTTCACCTCTTGCAGGTGCAGTAAACATTCTCCATTCTTTAAAC
The DNA here is from genome assembly GCA_041596415.1 of Crocinitomicaceae bacterium. Classification (GTDB taxonomy): domain Bacteria; phylum Bacteroidota; class Bacteroidia; order Flavobacteriales_D; family Crocinitomicaceae; genus M0103. Next base: position 470 of record JBFHIN010000457.1, read on the forward strand.
GCTTCTTGAGCTTTAAGAATCACTGCTTCGTAATCTGCTTCTGTTGCAGAATTTACAGATGCAATTAAACGTCCGTCAACCGGTGAATACGAATCAATGCGTTCACCTCTGGTTTTAAACCATTTACCTCCTGTGGAAGCACCATTATTAGATTCCTCAATTCCAAATTGAGTTAGTATCTCTTGAATTCCAAGGTCCATCATTAGTTCAGCCATTTGGTCTTTTTTATTATTTGTTTTTGCAAAATTAAGGTAAATAATCAATACTTGGGTAATGAAAGTTGCATTGTGGCTCACAGTTCCATTAAAAAAAGTTAAAGAAATTCAAAAAATCGTCTGTGGCTAAATCGCGACAAATCAGCTTGTTTATGTTTAAATTTATATCTTTGCTAAAACACCATTGTTCTATGTCACCACTACATTTCATATTATTGTTTGGATTTTTTAGCGCTTGCGGAGTAGTAAGTAAAGAGGCTAATATGGGAGATAACTTGAAGAAAGTTGCTATTCATGCAACGGTACATAAGCCTTATTGCGGCGGAGCAAAACCATCTCCGGATGTAGCTGCAGGATACTATGAGTCGATGAAATTTGAAAAATTCAAACTTTTTAAAGGCGAAAATTTTTCTTCAGGTATGCAAGAACTTCAAGATGTGGACTTAGACGAAGGTGGAAACATTACATTGATGCTTGCTCCTGGATCCTACTTTCTGATGCGCGCCGACAAACTTTTAACATTAGATGAATTTATAAGCATGAATGGTCCTTTCGAAGAAAAGAACTTTGAAATGATGGATAAGTCCTGTTTTCAAAATTGGAAAAACACGCCTGACTTAGTTTTTAAAGTGGTGAATGACACCTTAATTGAGCACCGCGTTAAAGGAAAATGTTGGGTTGGCACTAATCCATGCCTTAAATACACTGGTCCTCCAGCCCCTTAATCCCAGAAAACACTTAGTTTCCCTGTACTTTTTCCGCTTTCAAGAAAGGCATGCGCTTTTGCCAATTCTGTCACTGTGTAGGTTCCTCCAACCTGTGGACGAATTTTACCGGCATGATAAAGGGCCATCACTTCTTTGAGGCATACTTCCATGATGTAAGGTTTGTTATCAGCGATTTTAAGCATGTTTACACCTAATATATTTTTTGAACGCATCATCAAACCTATGGGCAAGATCAATCCCATTTTAAACACAAAGTTCAATTGAGATAAAATGCCGAATTTCCCTCCGGAAAGCTCAGACCCCCCAAAAAGCACCATACGTCCTCCCGATCCCAATAGCGCCATGTCCTTTTTAAAGGTGGATCCCGCGACCGGGTTAAAACTAATATCTATGCGGTCTTTACCCAAGATTTGTTGAATTTGCGCTGCATAATCTGATCTA
>JBFHIN010000458.1:0-1825 GCA_041596415.1 Crocinitomicaceae bacterium
CGCTTCTTCGTCATTATGTTGAACGGCTATTCGGTCAACGATCAAAAAAGCATCCTTAAAATTAGTTGGAATATTTTCAGAAAGTTCTTCTAAATCAATTACTTCATTGTCGATCAGAACTCTTGAATATCCTTGTTGGCGAAGCAATTCGAACTGTTTTTCAATACCATACTTTTTGAATCCGAGAATAGGCGCACAGATATATAATCTTTTTCCCTCATCAAATGCTAAAATTCTATCAACTACGTCTGCTGCATAATGCTTCATTACTTGCTCACCTGAAATCGGAGAAAAAGTTTTCCCAATTCTGGAATATAGGATCTTTAAATAATCGTAGATCTCAGTTGTTGTGCCCACGGTTGATCTAGGATTGCTTGAGATTACCTTCTGTTCGATAGCTATTGCAGGCGATATTCCTTTTATGTAATCCGTTTCCGGTTTATTTAGTTTACCAAGAAACTGTCTGGCATAAGAAGATAAACTTTCAATATATCTTCGTTGCCCTTCAGCGTATAATGTATCAAAAGCCAAAGAAGATTTTCCAGAACCGGATAATCCAGTGATCACGGTTAACTTGCCATGCTGAATTTTGACATCCAAATTTTTCAAGTTATGAACTCTGGCTCCTTTAACTTCAATAAATTGCTGTTTTGACATTAAAATGAAAGATTTATTCAAAGATACGAACGATTTCATTCAATCAATGAAACCTACACTTTAAATGTTAAGAGCAATTTTTTTTTAATTTTCAGTAATTAATACCTATATTAGCTAAGTAAACTCTAAAAACACGAGCGCCTATAGCACATAATTACTCCTGAACAAGTTTGAAAATTAAACTACTTAACAGAGTTATGGCTATGAAAAACATGGATGATCGTGATTTAATCACACAGTATATTGCGGGTGATGACAAAGCATTTGAAACTTTGTTATTAAGACACAAAGACAAGGTCTATCGTTTCATTTATATGAAAGTCAGAGATCAATTACTTGCCGAAGACATTTTCCAAGAAGTTTTCGTGAAAATTATCAATAAATTGAAATTGAACGAATACAACGAGGAAGGTAAATTTTTACCGTGGGCAATGAGAATTGCACACAATATGGTGATTGACCACTTTAGAAAAGCGAATAAAGTTCGAATGATTTCTGAAAGTTCTTCCAACAAAGAAGATTTCAACATCTTCAGTACGTTATCCCTGGATGAAAAAACAGTGGAGGAACAACTATCTTATGATGAGCTGGAAAGTCAAATGGTGAATTTGATCGAATATTTACCGCCTTCGCAAAAAGAGATTTTGAAGATGCGAATTTTTCAGGATATGGCATTTAAAGATATCGCTGAGATAGAAGGAATTAGTATTAATACCGCTTTGGGCAGAATGCGATATGCACTCATCAACCTTCGAAAATTAATTGATAAACACCAACTAGTAACTGATATTTAAGGAGAAGGGAGCAATTTGCTCCCTTTTTTTATTAACTTAAAGCTACCGACCGATACCTATCATGGAAAAAGAACACAAACATAGTCATAAGGGCAATGTACCTGAATCAGGTTCAAAGGATGTCTATTATTGTCCTATGCATTGTGAAGGGGAAAAAGTTTATGAAGAGCCAGGTTCGTGCCCCGTATGCGGAATGGATCTATTAAAGGTTCCGGCTGCAAGATCAAAAAAAACCAATGAACAATACACTTGTCCTATGCACCCTGAAATTATTAGGGATGAACCAGGGACATGTCCAATTTGTGGGATGAATTTAGTTCCAATGAGTCCAATTTTGGAGGAGGAAGATGATCCAGAGATAAAAAGTCTGACAA
>JBFHIN010000459.1:0-1821 GCA_041596415.1 Crocinitomicaceae bacterium
CAAAAGGTAAATTTACGAATCTTGAGTCGGTGACCAATGAAGTGAAACTGATGATGGATCCAACGGCCGATCCGTATGCCGCTCCAGTTGAAGGTGCTGCAGAACCGCAGCGTTTTGGTGCTAAAGATATCACTGATCTTAGCTGGAAACAGTTGCTGGATGCGTATACATGTACGGAATGTGGGCGTTGTACGGACTCTTGTCCAGCAAACATTACCGGAAAATTATTGTCGCCTCGTAAGATCATGATGGACACACGTGATCGCATGGAGGAAGTAGGAGCGAACATACGTAAGAATGGTAAGGGAAGCGAAGATGGCAAGAGTTTATTGGGCGATTATATCACAGAAGAAGAATTGTGGGCATGTACAACCTGCAACGCATGTGTTCAGGCTTGTCCGGTGAACATCGATCCACTTTCGATCATTGTGGACATGAGAAGATATTTGGTGATGGAGGAATCAAAGATGCCTTCAGAATTGGCTACCATGCTTACCAATACTGAAAACAATGGTGCGCCTTGGCAATTTTCACAAAACGATCGTTTCAATTGGGCAAAAGAAGATTAGAATGATGGAAAAAGATTTGATCACGAAAATGGAAAACGGGGAATACATTTCTCCCGTATTACCGGAACATATTAAAAATTACCTGATCGATATTGACGGGACTATTTGCGACGATATTCCGAATGAGGAGCCGGAGCGCATGGCAACCGCCAAATTGTATCCCGATGCCTTGGAAACAATATTAAAATGGTACAACGAAGGACACATCATCACTTTTTTCACTTCAAGAGTAGAAGAACACCGTGTAGTGACAGAAAAATGGTTAGATGAGAATGGTTTCAAGTACCATGGACTTTTGATGGGTAAACCAAGAGGAGGAAATTATCACTGGATCGATAATCACATTGTTCGTGCTACACGTTTTGATGGGAAGTTCACGGATCTGGTAGAGAAAAATGTTAATATTCAAGTATTTGAACAATAGGAAATTATGAGTTTGAACGTTCCAACAATGGCAGAAATGATGGCACAAGGAGAAACTCCTGATGTGCTTTTTTGGGTAGGTTGCTCGGGAAGTTTCGACGATCGCGCAAAGAAGATCACCAAAGCCGTAGTGAAGATATTAAATGCCTGTAACGTGAAGTTTGCTGTTTTGGGTACCGAAGAAAGTTGTACCGGAGATCCCGCCAAGCGCGCAGGAAACGAGTTCACCTTCCAAATGCAGGCGATGATGAATATTCAAGTGCTGAACGGGTATGAAGTGAAGAGGATCGTTACGGCTTGTCCGCATTGTTTCAATACCTTAAAAAATGAATATCCTGAGTTAGGTGGAAATTACGAAGTGATCCATCACACACAGTTGATTCAAGATTTGATCAATACCGGTAAACTACAGATAAAAGGTGGAGAACAATTCAAAGGAAAGAAAATTACTTTCCATGATCCATGTTATTTGGGACGGGCCAATGATGTATATGAAGCGCCAAGAGAGTTGATTGAAAAACTGGATGCTGAATTGATCGAAATGAAGCGCTGCAAGACCAAAGGTTTGTGTTGTGGAGCAGGAGGAGCACAAATGTTCAAAGAGGCTGAAAAAGGAAATAAGGAAGTGAACGTGGAGCGTACAGAAGAAGCGTTGGCAACAGCTTCTGAGATCATTGCTACCGGTTGTCCCTTTTGTAATACCATGATGACCGACGGCGTAAAGAATTTTGAAAAAGAAAATGAGATCAAAGTACTTGATGTCGCAGAATTGATAGCTAATGCAGCAGACCTATAAGCATTTATTTGAGCATTTCCCGGCTGAGAGTAA
>JBFHIN010000460.1:0-1819 GCA_041596415.1 Crocinitomicaceae bacterium
CAATCACACCTGCATGATCCGAAAATATCACCAGTAATACAAGAGGAGTGCACACGAATTAGTACTTCTTCGTCTTTTTCCCATTCTCCTTTTACCAAAGCCAGGTGTTCCATACCAGTGTTTATTTCTCGGTAGGCGATCAAGTCGAAATTACCATAACCTGTAGGCATTTTTACGTCGACTACTCTTTCGATGAGCGATTCATTTTTAATTCTGTATTCGATCAAATCTTCAATGGAGACGATCTTTAAATCGAAGCGCTGAGCAATTTCCATCAATTGCGGGAGTCGAGCCATCGTTCCATCTTCATTCAATATCTCAACAATTACTCCGGCAGGTTCAAATCCTGCTAATCTTGATAGATCTACAGCGGCTTCAGTGTGTCCGGCTCTTCTTAAAACACCACCTTTCTTTGCTTTTAACGGAAAAATATGTCCTGGTTTTCCAAGCTCTTCAGGGCGTGTATTTGGGTCAATTAGTGCTAAGATAGTTTTTGCACGATCACTGGCAGAAATTCCAGTTGTACAACCGTGCCCAATAAGGTCCACAGAAACAGTAAATGGTGTTTCATAGGCGGCTGAATTGGATTGTACCATAAGTTCAAGTCCCAATTCTTCACAGCGGTCCTCGATCAGTGGGGCACAGATCAATCCTCTACCATGAGTTGCCATAAAATTTATGATCTCCGGAGTGACATTTCTAGCTGCAGTGAGGAAATCACCTTCGTTTTCACGATCTTCATCGTCAACAACAATGATTACTTTCCCCTGTTTTATTTCTTCAATAGCTTCTTCTATTGTATTTAATTGAATATTCATCAGTCACTTTCTATGTTACAAAAATACGGTAAAATTAGGAATTGAGCTTTATTATGACTTTTCAGAAATCAGCTCATTGAATACCGATTCTAAATGAGAGACTTGACTTTTCCAGCTAAAATTATTTTTAATTAATTCTCTTGCGTTAGATGCTACATGCTGATAGAGGTCCCGGTCATTGAGTAATTCATTTATTGCCATTGCGAAATCTTCCGCTTTCGCAGCTACGATTACTTCCTTTCTTTCTTGAGCATTTATAGCATTATTGGCTAAGGGCGTGGTCACACAAGGCACACCTAATGCCATGGCTTCAAGTAGCTTGTTTTGCATTCCGGTACCTATGAACATTGGCGCTACAAAAACTCTTCCCGATCTGTACGCATCACGAATGTCCTTTACACTTGCCATTAGAGAAGTATTGGGCTGATTATCGATCAATCTTTTAATGTTGGAACCTGGATTTGCGCCGGCAATTAAACAGGTCCAATTTGAATTTAACGGAAGTATTTTTTCTAAGATGAAATGCACAGCTTCTATGTTGGGAGCATAACTCAAGTTGCCCACAAAAACGATATCGTATTTAATCGCTATATCAATGGTTTCTAAAAATTCATCGCTAATGCCGTTGGCAATGATCTCAATTTCGTTTCTTTTGGGATGCATGATCAATTGACGGTCTTGTTTGCTGATGATCGTTTTGCGCTCAAAATATTCAAAAATTGTGCGTTCGTAGCGTTTAAGTCGATTAGCTTCTGATTGAAAAAGCCATTTTTTATAGATGGGTTCAGTTTCAATTCGTCTTTCAATTCCCTTGGATAAGGCGTCCATGTAATCCAACACTTTTGGACAGTCGTGATAGTTTTTTGAATATTCAGTTGTACGGATCAATTGATTGTAGATCAATACTGGTTGAATGTCGTTGAGTTTTCGTAAGAATTTCCTTTTTCCTCTTTGGTTCAAAAAATAACCCGTTTGAAAAGGGTTTTTATTGAAAAGACACA
>JBFHIN010000461.1:0-1811 GCA_041596415.1 Crocinitomicaceae bacterium
GGTAAAAATATTCGTTCTGTCATTGGAGATCACCTGACCATTTAAATTTGTCACGTCCTTGCCAAAGTACCTGAAAAACATAATGTTAACACTCTTTATGTAAAGTGTCCGAATTTGATCATCCAACCCTTCGAGATGTATGAATTTTGCGTCAGAAGTTATTTGTTCTGCCGGTGGTAAAATGTACAGTACATTGCTAGCCCTTATAACATGCGACTTATCACTTAGAATAAAATCTACGATCTGGTCGTATTCGCTTTTGGGTATATTAAAGGCATCTGCAACAGTGTTAACAAATTCAATTTCCTGTTCTTTAACATCATTGTTTGATTGAATAAATTCAACAATACGAATAAGAACAATGATCTTTTGTTTTTGTGTGAGTTCCTCATTGATTTGCGAACAAATGCGCAAAACCTTAACAGAGTTTAAGGACGTTCTTTTTTTTTGACCATCCTTTCTTTGCTGCTTAATATTAAGCGCATTAAGGTATTCTTCAAAAAGATTTAAGTATTTTAAAACTAAATCAGCACTTAATTCCGATCTTAAAAAAGACTCTATAATCCGTTGCCCTTTAGTACTTTTTACTTTGGTTAACTGATCTGCATTCTCCTCACTGTATTCATCAACCTGAGCAATGATTGCAAATAATTGCATTAAAGCACGGAGGATGCGTTCACTCATTACCTAATCAAAACTTTATTGTTTGAAACCAATAAGCATAACTGCGCAACCTGTAACTTTTTTATCCAGGTCCAATTCTGTTTCAATAGTTACAGGGATGGTTCTTGGTACTTTAAAGTCCCAATATGGAGCATTTTTATAGTTGCGGTTGGTAAACAGAATGTTCCCTTTTGGATCTTTGACGGTAAAAATCACATATTCGTCATCATTACCGGCACTCGCTGCAATTCTATACGTAGCTCCACCAAAAAATGTCGTCTTAAATTCAGCTTTTTCGCGATCAAGGAATGCCGTGTATACCTGACCGTCAGATATAAATTTCGATTTCCCCTTGGTACCATCCATGTATGCTTGGCATGTTTTTACAATACTTTCGCAATCCTGTGCTATAGAAGTATAGCTAATCAAACTAGCTATTACTGTTAAAAAGATATATTTCATATCAATGGTTTTATTCGGTTATACTGTTACGGATAGAAGCAACCTTCAAGGTAATTTGATTCAGAATGTCTGTGTCAATTTTTACAGAGATCTTATGTTGTAGTGTTGTAGTTTTTGAAGCTTCGTCTGTTTTTGGCTCCACAAACTCATAATCAATATTTACCTTGTCGAAATAGAATTTTAAATCTTTCAGATCGGAGATTAATTTATCATTACTCTTTCCCTTATTGTACTCTGTAAGAATTTCAATGATCGTGTTTAAAGTTTGTTGTTGCTCACCAATTCTTTCTACAATTTTATCGTTTCTTTTGTGTTTGTTCAATTCACACGCAAAATGCAATGATTCTATCCATCCACCTGTCAGGATCAAGGAGGATGTTGGTTTGCGGTTATTGTTCTTCAAGAAGTTATCAGCTTTTCTAAAGGCTTCGGAAACGATTAGCATCATTGAATCCTGATTAGAACTGTTCTTTTCAAATCTTGAAATAAATTCCTTGTTGAATGCCCCTTCAAGTCCCAATTCACTTGTGATTTTCTCTACGACTGAAAGGTATTTCAAACTCACATTTTTCTGTTCGTAGAGAGATGCATATCCTAGATCTGTACCGTAAATCCCTAAATTTAAAGCTTGTTTATGTTCAGTAGTGTAATTATTTGCACTTGTAATTGGATTAAGCAAGCCTTCA
>JBFHIN010000462.1:0-1808 GCA_041596415.1 Crocinitomicaceae bacterium
AATAGATTGTTCACTACGCGAAGCGATAAATTTTCCCTGATGGGCTGAAATAGTACAAAAACTGCAACCACCAAAACATCCTCTGTGCATATTGATCGAAAACTTGATCATATCGTAGGCAGGAATTGCGCCTCTTTTCTTATATTTCGGATGAGGTAAACGTGTGTATGGAAGATCAAAAGACGCATCGATCTCCTTTTCTTCCATGGTTTTGTAGGGTGGATTAATTACCAATCGTTTGTCGCCAATACGCTGAGTGATACGGTTGGCTTGCCATTTATTTGATTCTACCTCAACAATCTTGAAATTTGCAGCGTACTTGATCTTGTCTTTCAAACATTCCTCGTGGCTTGCCAGTTCAACGGTCGACCACTGTTTGTTTTTAGGCAAATCTTCGTGTGCTTCTTGCACAAAACCGATTTGTTTGATCGTTCTTAAATTGGAGAACGGGACACCTTTTTTAAGAAGATTCAGCATTTCTCGTAAGGGCTGATCACCCATGCCATAAACCAATAAGTCGGCACCTGATTCTTCCAAAATGCTTGGTTTAAGCTGATCTTGCCAATAATCGTAGTGCGTTACTCTTCTTAACGAGGCTTCAATACCTCCAATGAGTACCGGTACCTCAGGAAACAGTTCCTTTAAGATCTTCGTGTAAACAACAGTTGCGTAGTCAGGTCTGAAACCTGCTTCGCCACCGGGAGTATAGGCATCTGTAGATCTTAAACGTTTATTGGCCGTGTAATGGTTTACCATTGAGTCCATACAACCGGCGGTAACACCAAAGAAATATTTGGGAGTTCCCAGTTTTTTGAAATCTCTTAGATCATCTTTCCAGTTCGGTTGGGGTATAATACCAACTTTAAGCCCTTCTGATTCAATGATACGACCTATCACCGCAGTGCCGAAAGATGGATGATCCACGTAGGCATCGCCTGACACCAGGATTACATCCAACTGTTCCCACCCTCTTTTTTCAACTTCCTTTTTGGTTATTGGTAACCAATCCGTTATTGGACGTTCATGCAACATTGTGCAAAATTACGGATAAAAAAACTGCAGAAAAAAACTAATTTAGTACGTTACGAAAGAAACTTATAACTTCACGGGTAAATGCTTAACCGACTTACGCTATTTTTATTCCTTTTTGCACTGCTTATAGGCTGCAGTCGTGAAAAGTCTAATCAATCCAATCGAGGATCGAAGAACGAGGCTACCTTGTTCAATATGCGATTCTTGTTCACGGATGCCGAAAAACGTATTTCCTTTCCCTTATGGTTCAATGATTCGTTAATTAGAAACAACAACATTCAAAAAATTACGCGTAAGATCTATTTTGTTGATCCGGGTGATTCGCTGGATTTGAAAACCTTAGCTATGGACATTCCTAGAGAACAACGAGTGTACAGCTTCGTTAAAGATGGAAATCTCAAGGAATTACTTGTCAGTTATTATTATGATGATAGAGAAATCGGTAAGGTACATTTTGAATACAAGACCATCAAGGATGAAAATGGCTACGCCAAAGTATTATTGAAGGATAGATCCACAGAGGGTAGTGAGATAAGTGAACAACCGTTGGATTTTCCTTTTGAGCTATATCGAAAGGTAAAGAAGGCGGACAAATTTCTGGCCTACGAAAATACCGAGACTGGCGACTATTTGTTCTTCATCACAGATAAAAAATATTATGGGCCTTGGTCTATCGATACCATCCTCAGACCCACGCCAAAAGATATTATTGTTCTCGGAAAACCTGCGCGTCAGGAAAAGGAATACAAAGTACAAAATCGTGTCAACGAATCAGA
>JBFHIN010000463.1:0-1800 GCA_041596415.1 Crocinitomicaceae bacterium
ATAAACAAAAGAGGCGATGATGTTTACCAGTAATACACCTGTGATGAACACCACTAAAAATGTCCAATTGAAAATTCCTTTTGAAAATTTATTTGATTTCGACATGCCTTACTTTTTAAGTGTTTTAACAACGGTCAACGAAGCAAAAAGGAAGATCGCGATCACAGAAAAGAAATAGAATAGGTCACTTGTGTCGATAACTCCTCTTTTGATGGCATCATAATGATAGGACATACTCATGTATTGGATCACGAAATCGAATTTTCCCATTAAATTATACGAACCTAACAATTTCAGTCCGTCAAAAAAGATCCAGCAAAGGAACATGGAAAGAATGAAGGCCACGATCTGACTACTGGTGAGCGATGAAGCAAAAATACCGATGGAAACGAAGGTGGCACCCAACAAAATCAATCCAATGTAAGAGGTGAATGTGGCCCCGCCGTCGATCACACCTACCGGATTTCCAAGGTAATACATGGAAACGTAATAAATAAGCGTTGGTAATAGGGCAATGACTAACAAACTTAATCCTGCTAAATATTTCGCCAGGATAATATTGAAATCAGAGATAGGACGGGTGAATAACAATTCTATTGTGCCTGTTCTTCTTTCTTCAGCAATAGAACGCATGGTAATGGCCGGGATTAAGATCAAAAAGATGACCGGCGACAAATTAAAGAAGGGGATAAGATCCGCCTCAGCACCTTCCAATAAGTTGGTGTTGTACGATATTATCCAGTGAAAAAGGCCAGAGGCGATCAAATAGATCAGGATGAAAATGTACCCGATGATTGAACTCAGGAAACTTTTTATTTCTTTGAAATAAAGTGCTCTCATTCGTTATAACTGTATTTTAGACAGCAAAATTAAGATTTACTTTGACATCGTCAATACGATACGTCTAAACCCGTGCAATTATTGAGTGATGTGTGAGCTTTTGAACTATTTGAATTCGAATCCATCAAAATAGGGAGTCACGGACCAAGCCTGCGCTTTTTCGCTAAAAGATGGTTTTATGGTCGACCAGATCTGTTGAAATGTTTCCGAAGTTCGGTAATTTTCTAAATCTGATGGATGTTCCCAATGTGAATAGGTCATGATGATGTTGGGATGCGCCATGTCCTGCAAGAGTTTCATTCCGGTGCAACCTGGAAAATTATTCACTTTGTCCTTAACTGTATCGAAGAAATTCAAGAACTCTTCCACCTTATCTGGCTCAAACGTGAGTTTTACTATTCGTATCAACATTAAAATAAAGATTCTAAGGTTTCTTTAGATCCGCGTGGCGTGAATTCAATTCTGATCACATCTCCTTTGGTAACACCAAACAACTGACTTGCCCCTCCACTGCTAAGGTTAGCGCCGCGATTAATGGCGATCTCCAGTAGACCGTTGTTATTGAAGATGGCTACTTTTTCACCATTCGGCACAGCGTTGTAGGTCGGATTGATTTCATCGATGTAATAATCCTTATTGCGGTAATAGATCGTAAAGGGCGTATCTTTCCCAAAGCGCTCGAATAACGAACGGTGCACGTTAGTGATCAAATTGCCGTAATTATCGATATGCACAATGTTTCCTTTGATAAGGTTCGTTTCGATAACTGCTGAAAGTGAGAAAGCTTTTTTATAGGTGTTCACTTCCGATGCAAAGCTACTTATTGCAATACCCTTTGCAATTTTTTCTGCCGCGGGAATAAAAATATTCTTCGTTGGGAATTTTAAATACTCAAGATTAGATAATACATCGTCAATGCGGTATATGGCGTCGGCCTTACGATCCATTAAAAATGCACCG
>JBFHIN010000464.1:0-1797 GCA_041596415.1 Crocinitomicaceae bacterium
CTTTCCTGTTCCAACAGAAACAAAATCCCTAAAGTTCAATTGTTGTCCTGTAAAAAAGAGATTTCTTCGGGCATTCAATACAATTCGATCCAAATAAGTTAAGGTACTAGGACTTGTCCTCACCACCTTTATTTTAAAAGGGATAGTACTCGGTGGAGAGTTAAGAATCATATTCTTCGTCGTTTGGATATAGTCCGCACTAACCGAGGGTAAGGTGGATGTTGAAAGTACAGATCCATTTACCGAATATTCCTGTAATGTTCCTGCAGAAGATCTACAATTAGTAGCCATTGCCGTTTTAAAAAAAACAGGATCAGATGTAATGTTAGGCACTTGAAAGGTAAAAGTCCTTTCTAACTCAGTATCAAACAACTCTCCATACCAACGCTGACCACCTTTCACTAGATTTACCAGATCATTTTCATAAATATCACGATAAGAGTACGAAGTGACCGTATTTGTGATCGGATTAATCGAATTTGGAATTGTTGAAATGCGCAGTGGTACTTCACTTGGATTGATATTAAGGAAATAATAAGAATAATCCGAATAAATGTTTTTATCCTGATCAAATTCAGTTAAGCCATTAGGATACCATCTATTAGGTCCCCATCCGTAAAAAAGAATGTAATCTCCGGTGTCAAAAGTTCCGTCTGACTCTCCTATGACATAGATCGCATTTTTTGCAAGGTCATCAGTTCTTTTCGCGGAATTCAACTCAGGGAGCTTTCCATCACCATTACCATATATGTTAATGTGTTGAGGATTTAAGTCTTCTGTGGGAATACCCCAACTTTGCAATAAAGCTTTGTCTATTTTATAAACACCATCATTTTTTATACCTATTTTATACCAGCTACCCGAACCATTCTGCAAAACAGAATTGGCTGCAAAATCTTTCGTAGTGATAATGGACTGATTTGTCGGCACAATCTTAAGCTCTATATTATTCAATCGATAATAAGCTTCTCCCTTTTTAATGTAAGGAAATAAATGTATCACAAGAAATGATTCCTTCCGATCATTAGTGACTTTTGCCTCTAATTGAAGTTTCTCCTCAGGTAAAAATCCGAAATTCTTCAAATAATTAAAATCTTCAGTCGGAATGGGAGAAAAATTATAATTAACCAACTCAACACTGGCCATTTTAACATCCGATTTTTCTTTATAAAAAAATACTGGTCGACCACCATCCAATTCTCCTCCCAATAAATTTGGAACGGTCGCGGTTTCACCAAAACTTTCCAATTGTTTAGGAGCCCCCCATTTCATTTCCAATTGGATTGTATTCTGAGCCAATGCAACACATTGAAAAAAGGCAGTCCCAATTAAGAGAAACAGCCATTTGTATGATCTAAGCAGCGTGGAGAAAGTTAATTTCATTTCACAAATATCAACAGGATTGTTTAATTCCTCAAAAAAACGAAACATTTCTTTGAATATTATATGCGTTTTATAATATTTGTAACCTTTATTGAAATTTTGCGTTATCTTTGGTCAGATTACGTTGTTACATTAACCAACACGAATGAAAGGACTTAAACGTTTATTATTTACTTGTTCGTTTGCTACTCTCGCGGTCACAGCAAATGCACAAGACCCTGCGTTTACACAGTTTTATGCGAATCCTTTGTACTTGAATCCTGCCTTAGCAGGTTCACACGGTTGTCCAAGATTTGCCTTAAATTATCGTAACGAATGGCCACAGTTGTCAGGTAATTATGTAACATACAGTGCATCCTACGACCAATACTTTAAAAATATTTCTGGTGGAATCGGTGTTTTAGCCACTCACGA
>JBFHIN010000465.1:0-1780 GCA_041596415.1 Crocinitomicaceae bacterium
ACTGTTCCGTTTGCTTTAACAGAAACAATATAACTTCCTTTTGCCAATTCACTCGTTGCAAACTGTACTTGTTGATTACCATTTGCACCTTTGAATGACTGAGTAGAAACTGTACGTCCTTGAAGATCAGTTAACACCACTTCACAGTCGCTATTAATTACCTCAAATGAGATATTAACTACATCAGAAGCCGGGTTAGGATATACGCTAAATTCGCTAACCGCATTTTCTATCAAAGAAGCAACGGCTTCTAATTGGAATGCTGTAGATTCACTTGAACCAGTAAATGTTTGTATTTCAGCAACCTTAGTTGTTCCTGCCCAAATTTCAATCTTACCGTTTCCGTAACCACCATCAAATCCATCACCATAAGAATCTAACAATTCTAATGTATAACAGTCATCAGCCAAGAACATGTTGATGTCTGGTTGAGGATAAGTTCCATTCGAAGAAGCATTGGTGTAAGTAGGGCTAGAATATGCCACAGCTCCATTGCTTCTTTTAATTTTCCAAGAAGTTTCAGAACCATAACGATCTAAATCAACTTTCACTGTAACGTTGTTAGAAGCAGCAACAGCCGCTCTGCTCACTGATTTGGTAAGCACATTGTTCACCGCATTGTCATCAGATGAAGTGATCGTAAAAGTAAGTGTATGGTTAGGGTTAGTTGGCGTGAACTGACCTACTGTTACTTCTTGGTAGCCATACTTAGCCAAGTTGCCTGACCAGTTGTAAGTTGCAATTGTTGTAGCTCCTTCTTTCACAGTAATCGTACACGCTGTTAAGTTAGAAGTACCATTGTTTTGTAACAATACTTTCAAGTCCATTGGTCCACAAGCAGAATTTTTTCCTGTATACTTCAAAAGTGCAGGGTCATTCGCTGTAGAAGCCGGTTGAGGACAAGTTGATGCTGCTGCATACAAGGCTGAAGCCGAAAGCTGACCAATTTCAGAATACTGTCTGTTAGGACAAATCTTGAAAATTGTAGGGTATCCTCCGATAGGATATTTGTTCTTAATTTGAGTTGCCAACGTACTTGATGGATTTGCCATTGGGAATTCAATCTCATGTGAACCTGTTGGGTTAATCCAGTTTCCAATAGATCCTGCTCCATCCAACATTGTTGCATCTGAAGTTGTACCGTCTCCTTCGATCCAGATCACCATAACGTCATCAGATGTCCCAGTTACGCCAGGGTGTCCAGGTAACAATGGACCGTGATCTCTGTATACATTATCCAAATGGTTAGCCAAGTGATAATTCCAACAAGGGCCACACCATGTCGCTGAAATATCCATGATTACAGTATACCCTGCATCAAGGTAATCGTACAACCTATATGTACCATTTCCGTTCATACCGGCTGAAGCCAATCCTGGTTGATATGCGTTTACGGTAAAATCCTGACCCATTTCCTGAGCATTCACCAAACTGATATTTAAGCTTGTCAGCGCAAACACAGAAAGTATTAGTTTCTTCATAGAGTTATAATTTAGATTTCAATATTTTAACGTAAAAGTAAAATTTCGATCAATAGTTTCATATTTTTAATTTAAAGTATTATTGAATTCCTAAAATTGCTGTAAATTGTATCTTGTTGATTAAAATAAATCTAGCGATGAACATTGTTGTATTTTCAGGGGCAGGAATGAGTGCGGAGAGCGGAATCCAAACTTTTCGTGATTCCGGAGGTCTATGGGATACATACCCTATTGAGGAAGTAGCCACACCGGAGGCTTGGATAAAAGATCCAGAGAAGGTGCAACATTTTTATAATTTG
>JBFHIN010000466.1:0-1770 GCA_041596415.1 Crocinitomicaceae bacterium
AATAATTGGAACATTACTAAGTACTTCATCTTCTGAAGCTCGGATCTCCTCTATCGCTTGATAACCGTCCTTTACGGGCATTTGCATATCCATCAATATGACATCATACTTATGCTCTTGCAATAAATCGATCGCGATCTGGCCATTTCCTGCCACTTCTACCTGAACCCCCACATCTTCCAAAAGATCTTTAGTTACCAATTGATTGATTGGGTTATCCTCTACCAATAATATTTTAATTCCTTTTAACATATCAAATTCTTTTACTGGTGCTGGAGCCACCTCAACTCGTTTTTTAAGTTTTTTGTAAGGGATTGAGAAAATAAATTTAGACCCCTCACCTTCCTTAGTTTGCACTTCAATTGCACCATTTTGTATCTCTACCAACTTTTTCACGATGGCCAATCCCAAACCGGAACCTCCATATTTCCTGGTTGTTTCACCTTCTGCTTGCGTAAATGTTTCAAATACTCTTTCTCCAAATTCTTCCGTCATTCCAATACCGGAATCCTTTACTTTAAACTCCAATTTCACTTCGTCATCAGATTCAAATAGTACAGATGCTTCGAGATTTACTGATCCATGTTCCGTAAATTTTACGGCATTACTTAGTAAGTTATAAAGTATCTGATTTAATCGGATGGAATCTCCAATAATATGTTGTGGAACATCCTTATCTACTGTAAAGTTCAATTCAATTCCCTTTTCACTGGTTCTTAACTCAAAAATAGACACAACAGCTTGGATCAATTCGTGAAGATCAAATTCATTAGAAACAATTTCCATTTTTCCTGCTTCAATTTTAGAAAGATCTAAAACGTCACTGATAACCCCCAACAACTGGTTGGAAGAAGTCATGATTGCATTAACATATGTTCTTTGTTTAAGACTCAGTTCCGTTTTCTCCAAAAGATGAATCAAACCAACAATCCCGTTTAATGGAGTACGAATTTCATGACTCATATTGGCCAAAAATTGTGACTTCAACAGCGCTGTATTTTCGGCATTCTTCTTAGCAATGATGAGCTGTTCTTTAAACGCCTTTTCATTCGTAATATCGCGGGCGATGACTTGAAAACCAACTGTTCTGTTGTTCGATTTGAGCAAATGAATTTTCTGACCGATCCATATTTCGTCGCCCTTTTTCGTTATCAACGGAAATTCAAAATAACTATTCTCAACATTCTGCTGATAAATATTTTTAAAGAACATATAAGCTTTATGTTTATAATCGGAGCGAATTAATGAAGTATATTTCATGGTCAATAACTCCATTTTCGAATAGCCTGTCTGATTGATCGCCGAAGGATTCAAGTAAGTAAAATATCCACGTAAGTCGATTCGATAAATAATATCACTTACGTTGTTTACAACTTGACGGAAAAATTCTTCTGTTTCGCGCAAAGTTGTCCTTGAAGCATCATGGTCTTGTTTCAGTTTTAACAACTTGTTGAAACGGTCAATAGCAAATTCTATCTCCGTTTTCAACTCAATTTCTTTGAACGGTTTTGTTACATATCCATAATAACCTGTTCTTTTTATTTCTTTTAAAGTATTATCGTCTGTGTATGCTGTAAGAAATACAATAGGAATATTCATCACAGCATTTATCCTTGCTGCTGTTTCGATACCTGTCATTTTACCAGCCAGATTAATATCCATTAATATTAAATCAGGCTTCACCGTCTTTAGCACCTCAAGACAATCTTCACCAGAAGCGGAGATACCGAGCACATGATGCCCTATCGCTCGCAAGTGATTACTAATATC
>JBFHIN010000467.1:0-1764 GCA_041596415.1 Crocinitomicaceae bacterium
TATGAACAAAAAGACCGTTGAATTTGCGATTAAACTGGGCTTAGCTTGTAAGAGCGAGATCGCCAGGGAACAATATTTTGCTCGAAAAAATTATTTCTATCCCGATCTTCCAAAAGGTTATCAGATCACACAGGATAAAACGCCCATCTGTACAGGTGGTGAAATTATTGTGAAGCTGGAAGACGGAAGCGAAAAAAGTATCGGAATTACCCGTATTCACATGGAGGAGGATGCCGGGAAGAGCATTCACGACATGGACGTGTACGACACATTGGTGGATTTAAATCGTGCCGGTGTACCGTTACTGGAGATCGTTTCTGAACCGGACATGCGTTCTTCACAAGAAGCGTATCAGTATTTAACAGAAGTGCGTAAACTGGTGCGTTACCTGGATATTTGTGATGGAAACATGGAGGAAGGGTCATTGCGTTGTGACGCCAATATTTCGGTACGCATAAAAGGTGCTCCTGAATTTGGAACGAAGGTCGAAGTAAAGAACATGAACTCGATCCGTAATGTTCAACGCGCCATCGAATTTGAGATCAATCGCCAAATAACAGCATTGGAAAACGGTGAAACCTTGTACCAGGAAACACGTCAATTTGATGCCCTGAAAGGAGAAACGAGATCGATGCGTTCGAAAGAAGCAGCAAACGATTACCGCTATTTTCCTGAACCGGATTTACAGCCCTTGGTGCTCGATGAAAAACAGATCACTGAAATTCAACGAGAAATGCCTGCTCTTCCGAGAGAATTGTATTTAAAATACATCAATACGTTGAATTTAACGCCTTATGATGCATCCTTGTTGACAGACAATAAGGCCATAGCATTGTACTACGAGGAGTTGATCCAATCGACAAACAATTATAAAGCTGCTGCTAACTGGATGATGGGTGATGTGAAATCGTTCCTGAATGAAAACGGAGTTGAAATTGAATCTTTCCCATTGAAACCGGCTGCCATAGGCGCTTTAATTCAATTGATCGATCAAGGAAAAGTTTCTACTTCGGTTGCTTCGCAGAAGATATTCCCAGAAATGATCAAATCTCCCGAGCGAACACCGATGCAGATTGCAGAGGAGCTGAACTTGATCCAGGATTCAAGCGAAGAAAATATTCTGGCATTCATCGAAGAGGTTATCCAGTCGAATCCGAATGAGGTAGAGCGCTATAAAAATGGAGAAAAACAACTCGTTGGATTCTTCATGGGACAACTGATGAAAGTCTCGAAAGGAAAAGCTGACCCCAAAGCAGCCAATAAGTTAATGCTTGAAACGTTGAATAAATAACTATGAGAAACATCGCCTTTTTGTTGCTTTTACCTTTGGTTTTATTTTCATGTAATAATGAAGAGACCGAGGACAACACCGAAAAACCGGAAGATAATTTCACGATATCGGGAAAAATTACAGATGCTGCCAACACAACTCTTTATTTGGAAGCATTAAGTCAACAAGGCGCTATCAGCGTTGCTCAAGGCACAGTGAACACGGACGGAACATTTAAAATGACCGGCAACATTCCGGGAATGGGAATTTATCAACTTAGACTTGGAGAAGCAAGTGACAAAGTTATTCCCTTAACGCTTGTACCAAAAGACCATGTGAAGATCTACACCAGTTTTTCAAATTTCCAGACGAATCCAAACGTCAGCGGTACAGAATGGTCGGCCGTGATGAATAAATACATGGATGAATTCAACAAGTTTGCGCAACAGCAGCAAGCCTTGAACGCCAAAAGAGATCAATTGTCCGAAGACCAA
>JBFHIN010000468.1:0-1748 GCA_041596415.1 Crocinitomicaceae bacterium
TCAAAGTTTTAGTTTTCAGCGTCTAACATTTTTCCTGAAACAAGAAAATTTGAATCTCCAGTTTGAAATACCACCAGACTTTTATCCTTCCACAATACCACCTTCGTAGGAAATTTTCCATCCTGAAAAACAACAGTATAAACAACTTCGTCTTCGTTAAATTCAAGGATTGGATGCGAAAATGAATTGATCAATGAACCACGGGGGTCCCACTCTTGAAAATTCAACGTTGAATGTTGGGAATTCAACACATATAAACAATGATTCGTAGTCTCCCAACGATCTTCCTCGATATCACTCAAAGCATCCAATTCAGAAACTACAATATGATGGAATTCTACACAAAAGTCAGGAAGTGTTGGCGTTTGCATGAATGCTTGTCCGGGTATCTGTGCGATGCTCGTACCACATAATAAAAACATCGAAAGGGTGATAGTGAATTTGGTTTTCATAAGGTCATTTTCATTGATAATGAAAACTTTCAATGAAGTAACATGTCCAACTTCAGATCGGTGATCTTTACCGCGCCTTCCAAGACATCTCCAAACGCAAGAAAGAACAGATCAAGTTTGTCGGTAAACTCGAATTGGACCTGGAACGAAAGATCATGGAATTGGAGGGGATGGGGTGAGTATGTGACAAACACAAGTCCCTGCTATAAGGAGCTTGTATTTTGTTGGCAGTATTTATTTAAAATTGTCTGAAAAGGACTTCATTATTTTATCATTTGGAGAGGAAAATAATGCGAAGATGTTATCAGCGTTTGCGGTTGACTTTAATGAAATTGTGGTCCCATGCTCATTTTTTACTAGGCCAATATCTAATGAACCTACAACAAAGAAATTATTGAATTTTGCGTTTAAACAGTTAAGACTATCATTAAGTTCTATTTTTTTGAAACCTCCAGCTTCTAAAGCTGATTTACACTTTGTTTTTGCTTCTTCTAATGTTCCATTAAATTGTAGACTTTTTTCTTTACTTTTTCTTACAGCCATAGTTTCTTTAAATTATTAATATTTTGATACTTTTAGTAAGTTTTTCAATTTTTAAGACTAGTAAACTTCCCAAATAAATTCATCACCATCAACTACTACTGTAATGTTGTACTGGAATTTTTCTCCTGATTCAGTCGTGTTTAAATATCCCTCATAGGTATTATCATGAGATTTAACTAAATTGACTTCGTTGACTGTGATGTTTGGGTCAGCATTTTCTGCAATTATACTAGCTTTAACATCTTGCTCAAGTTGTTCTTTCGAGAAATTATTACATGATACAAGCAGTGAACCTAATATAATAAACGATATGAAAATTATTTTTTTCATCATTTTTCTATTATCAATTGTAATTAACTTAAAAATGCGTCAAATTGAAATTTAATTGAAAGGTTTGCTAAATGTAAGTAATTAATCTATTGCATGTTACAGTTCTGAAAAATATTTTTTAACACCAAGCCACTACAATTTTACGACTATCCTTTTGTCCAAATGACAGATGAGTTAAAAGCAATTGCGCATTGCTACAATTTTCCTGAAACAAGAAAATTTGAATCTCGAGTTTGAAATACCACCAGACTTTTATCCTTCCACAAGACCACCTTTGTAGGTAATTTTCCATCCTGAAAAACAACAGTATAAGCTACTTCGTCTTCGTTAAATTCAAGGATGGGGTGCGTAAATGAATTGATCAATGAATTACTGGCGTCCCACTCTTGAAAATTCAAGGTTGAATGTTGGGAATTCAACACA
>JBFHIN010000469.1:0-1747 GCA_041596415.1 Crocinitomicaceae bacterium
AATTGTGCGTTAATGTCTCGGTCGTCATTCATGGTATGTTCGCCATGCACTTCATCCATCATGTAACGGATGTTTACATATTCGAAGTGTTTAAATCCGGCCAAGTAGTTCAGCGATAGAATGATTTTGTGGGTGTTTTCCTGCTGAATTTTTTTGAAAATATGTTCCATGGCAATTTCTGCACCGAGTTCCCCTCCATATACGAATCCGGCGAACTTTTGTGTTGTTCTACGTTCAAGCGCCTGGCAATCATCCTCATCTTGAGGATCAGCAATTACGATTCTTGATCTGAAATTGGCAAGGCCAACTTGGGGCGTAACATAACCCCTAATCGTTTTGTAACTGTTTCCGATCATCCATTTCGTTCCCAACAAATATTTGTGCATCGAACTTCGGTAGTCAACATTAACATTGGTTTGCGTCCCGTTCGAAAAGGAATAGGTTTGGCTTAAAGTTGTCGATGAATACGACCCCCAGCTGCTTTTAAATTCCAGGTAAAACGGTGTGCTCGACGCAAAACTGTAGCCTCCGGATAGACCAAATCCTACATTGGTCGACATATAAGGCATGTCGGCTTTAAATGGAATATCTGTCGGAATATACATCCCAAACTGACTTTGTTGAGCCGATATTTCTGCACTGAGAAATAGTAAAACAAAAAGTAAAATACGTTTCATAAGCGGTTTGTTTGTCATTAAGACCATCTTCTTGATCTGAAGTTACAACAAAACTCAATATTTGTACCAGTTTTTTTTCTTTATAGAAGAATGGGGTTTTGGTAAGGCACTCATTTATCTTTATCTTTGCCGGATGAAATTTAACGATGTAAAGTGTATTGTAACCGATATTGAAGGCACTACAACTTCTGTAAAATTCGTTTACGATGTTCTTTTTCCTTATTTCAGAGAAAATATCTCGAAATTAAGGGATATGACTGCGAATCCTGAAGTTCAGGCAGCGTTTAAAAAAACAGTAGAACTTGCTGCATCGCTGGAAAATAAAAAATTGAGTTCTGTTGATGATGTTATTGAAACATTGACGAAGTGGAGTATTGAGGACAGGAAGATAACACCCTTGAAAACCCTCCAAGGAATCTTATGGGAACAAGGGTACACGGACGGTTCTATAAAAGGACATGTGTATGATGATGTTAAGCTAAATCTGCAAAAATGGAATGACCAAAACATTCAATTAGCCGTTTTTTCTTCGGGTTCAGTGACCGCACAGATCTTACTTTTTAAACATAGTAATGAAGGAGACCTCAGTGTTTTTTTTAGTAATTATTTTGACACTACGACAGGAGGTAAAAGAGAGGAAGAAACATATGTAAAGATTGCAGAAGCAATGGCAGTAAAACCCGAAGAAATATTGTTTTTATCGGATATTGTGGAAGAGCTGCAAGCGGCAGACGCTAAAAATTTACAAACCGTTCAATTGGTAAGACCCGGAACAGTTGCTGCATGGAAAAACACGGCTGGTTCCTTTAATGATATTGAGATAATTTAAAAGAAATGGAAAAATTCAGAACGATCTGGACAACAGAAGATAGATACGTAGAAGTAATTGATCAGCGCAAATTACCCCATGAATTCGTGGTGGTGAAGTTGGAAACATACGAAGACGCAGAGATCGCTATTAAAGACATGACCGTAAGAGGAGCACCATTGATTGGAGCTACGGCTGCTTACGGAATTTATTTGGCCGTGCGTGAAATGATAGAGGAGGAGTTGAACGGAACCTTTTTGGA
>JBFHIN010000470.1:0-1744 GCA_041596415.1 Crocinitomicaceae bacterium
CAACTTATCTCTGAAAAAGCAACTCGAGCGGCATCTTTAAAGCAATTTGATCAATTTTATACAGAACTGAACAATGATAAATAAACTCGAATTCACGAGGATTTATCCACTTCAATTGGGTGTTTTTGCACTGATCATGGTCCTTTTTCCAAAGGCTATTGCTTTGGGTTTTTTATTATTTCTAATTACTTTAGTTATTGGAGGCATACAAAAGGAAATTTCTTTTCAATTCAATGCTATTTCCTTACTCTTCATCTCGTTATATTTTCTGTATGCCTTTTATGCTTCCTACACCAGAAATTCGGAGCTGGCCTTTTCTTATCTGGAAAACAAGTTGTCGTTTCTGATACTGCCTATGTTATTTGCCTTAGTGCCTAAAAAACAAATCAACTATTATTGGACAATTAACGGTTTTGTGTTTGCCGCTCTCGTTCTTTCTTTACAAAATTTCGTGTCAGCTGTCATTTGTTATACGGATTCAGGAGCTATTAACTGTTTTTTCTCAAGCGCATTCTCCTATAAACATCATCCCACTTATGCTGCAGTATATTTTCTAATGGCAATGATCTTATTGTTGTATGGGTGGCGTAAAAAATTGGATGGATATTCCCTTAAAATCATTTTAATACCATTCGTACTTTTAATGATCAGTTACTTTTTATGTCTGAGCCTGGCCGGAATATTATACATTTTCATTGTCATCGCAGTAAGTTTATTTTATCTGATCTACGTAAAATGGGGGAAAATTGTGGCACTTTTAACCTTGATCCTGATGCCCGTTGCAATTTACTCGCTTTTTATGTCCATTCCTCAAATAGAAGGGGAGATTAGCAGTGCTTCACATTACGTGGAAGAATATGTAAATGATCCAGAAAATTTTGTTCGAGACAGAGAATATCCAATGTCTGGCTCCGAGGTTAGGATTGTCATGTGGACAGCAGCGTACAACGTATTTAAAATGTATCCGCTAGGAGTTGGAACAGGTAACGTAGATGCTGCGCTGAATTATGAATTAAGAAAGTTAGGCCAGCCTGAATTGACCCAACATAATTACAATCCGCATAATCAATTTTTACAAACGGGAATTGAAATTGGTTGGTTTGGCGTTGGAATACTGCTTAGCATCCTCAGCTTGGCCATTTATTGGGCCGCTAAGTACAGAAATTGGATTTTGCTTTTCATCAGTACGAGCTTGTTTTTTAATGCGCTGGTAGAATCTATGCTGCAGCGTCAAAGCGGAATTGTTTTTTATACTTTTGCGCTTTGTTTATTGGCGAATGTGGTTCGACAAGAAATGATCAAGAAAAGACAAAACAAAATATGAAGATCTTGTTTCTGACTCAATATTATCCTCCTGAAATTGGTGCTCCACAAAATCGATTGCATGAACTTGCAGTGCGATTGAAAGCTAATGGAATTGAAGTGGATGTGCTCACAGCCTTGCCGAACTATCCAAAAATGGAGGTTTTTGAAGCATATAAGCATGGGAAGAATAGGGAAGAGGTGATCGATGGTGTTAAAGTGTATCGTTCTGGTATTTTCGTTTCAAAATCAAAAGGTATCGTTGCTCGTCTTTTAAATTATTTCAGTTTTGTGTGGACCTCCTACTTCAGAGGAAGAAAATTAGGTAATTACGATTTTTTATTGGTTGAGTCTCCACCGCTATTTTTAGGATATAGTGCGATGGCTTTAACTAAAAAGTTGAAGGCTAAATTGATCTTTAATGTTTCAGATTTATGGCCGG
>JBFHIN010000471.1:0-1741 GCA_041596415.1 Crocinitomicaceae bacterium
AGTGAACCAACTAGAATTAAAAATTTGAATAAGCCCCAGGTTCTTTCAGTTTCAGCTTTGATTTTTTGTGACCAAATAACTTCCTTATCTTTTGACAACCCTAGCCTCAACAAATATTTTTCACCACCAACCAAGTGATCTAAAGAATAATTTGTTGTATGCAGATCAATATTCTTTATTTCTTTCCAAGCCGCTTTTCTATAACCTTCTTCTTCTTGCTCAGCATCGAATGAAGGAGCATATTTAATTATTAAAGAATAACCTTTAGCCTTTAGTTCCTCCAAGTATTCGTACTTAATATTCCAAGAAACATCTAATGCTCCTTCCTTGCTTTTAGCATATAAATTTTCAAAAGCATCTTCTTTGGACTCAAGTGAAGATTTATCACTTGAATTCTCCTGTTGAGAGAAAGCTCCGAAGGATAGAAAAATTAATAGTAAGGGAAGAAATGTACGGATCAAATGAGACATTAACGCTAATTTTCAAATAAAGTCCAAAGTTAGCAGCAAATTGCCGCTGCCACTATAATTCAACGTTAAATTAATATTAAGAACAAGGCTCTATTGACCAATTCGCACGATCCAAACTTCTGAATTGAATTGCCTCTGCCAAATGCATTGGCTTTATCTTCTCACTACCATCGAGATCTGCAATTGTTCGGGCAACTTTTAATATTCTATCGTATGCACGGGCTGACAAACCCAATTTCTCCATAGCATTCTTCAATATTTCGCTGCTCTCCTTTTCTAATGAACAGAATCTATCTAGTTCATTTTTGGACATTTGTGCATTACAATAGATTCCACTTTTTTCCATGTATCTATCCCGCTGTATATCTCTAGTAATTTGCACCCTTTCACGGATTTCAGCGCTCCCCACTTCGGGTGTGGACGAGGATAATTCCTCAAAACTTACTGGAGTTACTTCAACGTGCAGATCGATTCTATCCAATAATGGTCCTGAAACTTTATTTAAGTACCGCTGTACAACTCCGGGTCCGCAAACGCATTCTTTCTCAGGGTGATTGTAATATCCGCATGGACACGGATTCATTGCAGCGACAAGCATAAAACTCGCAGGATAATCCACCGTAAATTTTGCCCTGGAAATAGTTACTGTACGATCCTCCAACGGTTGTCGCATAACTTCCAAGACAGTTCTTTTATATTCAGGAAGTTCATCCAAAAATAAAACACCATTATGTGCTAGGGAAATTTCACCGGGCTGTGGATAGCCGCCACCGCCAACAAGGGCTACATCTGAAATAGTATGGTGAGGCTTTCGAAATGGGCGTTGTAGGATCAAGCCTTTATCTTTCTTCACTTTTCCGGCGACACTATGAATTTTTGTTGTCTCCAGAGCCTCTTCAATTGTCATTGGTGGTAAAATGGACCCCAGTCGCTTGGCCAGCATCGACTTACCTGCACCCGGAGGCCCAATTAAAATAACGTTATGTCCTCCCGCGGCAGCGATCTCAAAAGCTCTTTTTATATTCAATTGCCCTTTTACATCCTTGAAATCCACATCCAGATCATTTACTTTCTGTTTGAAATTGTTTGTAATATCTACGGTTGTAGCTTCAATTGTTTTTTTATCATTCAAAAAATCAACAACTTCGACCAATTGTCCGGCTCCTAATACTTGAAGGCCTTGAACTACAGCTGCTTCTTGTGCATTTTCTTTTGGAACAATTATCCCGGTAAATCCTTCATTTTTCGCTTGAATGGCAATGGGCAAAATC
>JBFHIN010000472.1:0-1728 GCA_041596415.1 Crocinitomicaceae bacterium
GCACGATTTTCCTGCCGATCACTACGCTGCTTTTTCTGATTTTTTGCAATTATTATTAGAAAGTTATCAGAATCATCAAGATAATAAAGGAGTGATTTTACAAAAAATGAAACATTATTGGGAGTACTTTTCCTTACAATTCGATGAAAGTTCGAATTATTTCAGAAAAGTAAAGAAAATTAAAAGTCTTGATGAATATTCAGAATTTATTATAGGGTTTTCAGAAGAAAATGTAGTAAATTGAAAAATATTTGGTTGGCACATTATTTGCTTGCCATAGGGACACGTTAAATAGAAGGTTATGAAAAAAAATATACTTTTTGCCTGTTTGTCATTAGTTTCAATCGTTGTTTATGGACAAGAGAAGATTCAAACTAATGAATATGAATCAATGAGAAAAGAGCTTGTTGATTGGGATCCAATTCGTGGAGAATGGCTTTCTTCTAGCTTAATTGCTATGTCGAAAAATGAACCAATTCCTGATAGAACGTTTCCTGAAGAATTTACTCCGGGTGAAATGCTGCGCGTCGTACCCGATGATCGTCTGGCAAATGTTCAGCGTATCGTGAGTGAGAATCAAAGAAATGCTGCACAAACTGATCAGAGAACAGAATGGGAATCAATTGCTAATATGGTTGCTCGACCAAATTGTAAGCCTGTAACAGGAAGAAGTTATGGTGATCCGCACCTAGTTTCTTTTGATAATGCTTCATATTCATTTCAGACAGTCGGAGAATTTGTCCTTGTGAAATCGGTTAGCAGAAATGTGGAAATTCAAACTCGTCAGCAAGCACAATCGGACGATTTTTCGCTTAACACGGCAGTTGCCATGAATGTTGGTGGAGACAGAGTTGCAATTTATGCCAATGAAAAACCGGATAATATTTCATCTTCTGCCTTGCGTGTTAATGGTCAACCTTTGACGATTCGCAACGAAGTGCATTATCTTCCACATGGAGGTACAATACGCTATGGGGCAAATACATACACGATTACTTGGCCAACGGGTGAGGTATTGAAAGCTCAAATGCGCAATTCATCACGAATGAACTTTTTAAACTTAACAGTCCAAGTTTCACCATGTGCTCAAAACGATCTACAGGGTCTTCTTGGAAATGCAAATGGAAGCCAAAACGATGACTTCGACGTGAGAGGAAATTCAAATCGTCCGATGTACATGGCGTTTTCTTCTTTTGGAAATGAAAATATGCAACGTGCTTCTAACGAAATGGAAAAGGAATACTTGGCCTTCTTAGCACGTGATTTCGCACAGTCTTTTCGTGTGACAAATGAAACTACCTTATTTGACTACGGAATGGGCATGAATACGCTTGCTTATACTGATTTGAGTTTTCCAAAAGTGCATAGAACGGTTGGCGATTTGTCTAATGACCGCCAGATCAATGCGCAAAGGCGCTGTGAAGAACAAGGGATAAGAGGTGCAGAATTGAAAGGATGTATTTTTGATAATGCGTATTTGGAAATTCCTCCATCGCCGAAACCAACCATCACAGACCCTACAAGCGGAGTGGTTTTAGGTAAATTGGATAGACCAGTAATTAATAATAATGCTAATCCAAGCTCACGCTTTAAACCAGTTCCTGAAGTGTCAAATGGAAAGGGAGAAGTAATGAACGAAAACACAGCTCAACCACTTTCCCAACCAAGTCAGAGAGAAGAAAGTAATATTGAGACCAGAGATGGTGGTGTAAATGCTCGACCTAATAC
>JBFHIN010000473.1:0-1724 GCA_041596415.1 Crocinitomicaceae bacterium
AACGCAGGAATCGCAACTTGCACTTTTACAGCAGCAAAGGGATCTGAAATTATCTCAAAACAAGATCAAACTACAACAGGCAGCTTTGAAAGTACAAATAGATAGTATTGCACATACAGCGGCACAGGTAAACTATTCAACTGCAAAATACCAGTACCAACGGATGGATAGTTTACATAAAAAGGGATTAAAGTCACTGACGGATCTTGAAATGCGTAATCTAAAAGTTCAAGAAACTAAGGCCTATGAAATGGAGACAAAGAACAAGTGGCTCAACAGTAAAAATGAATTGATGAATCTGAAAATCGAAGGTTCAAATATTTTGATGGATTTTCAAAGCGATTACAACAAAGTTCTTTCGGACAAATATGCCACAACGAGTACAAAATTAGAAACTGAAACCGAAGTAAATAAGCTAGAAAACACGCATAGTAACTATAAGTTCAGAAATAATTTGTATTACATAACAGCGCCGCAAAGCGGCTATGTCACAAGAACCATTTCTACAGGAATTGGAGAAACCATAAAAGAAGGTCAACAAGTGCTTACATTGATGCCAAAAGACTTCTATATCGCTGTTGAAAGTTACATTGAACCTATCGACGTGCCCCTTTTAAATAAAGGACAGAAAGTTAGGTTACAATTTGACGGATGGCCGGCCATTGTTTTCTCTGGATGGCCGAATGTTAGTCACGGAACATACGGAGGTGTTGTATATTCAATAGATCAATTTATTAGTCCAAATGGCAAATACCGAGTATTAATAAAACCAGACCCAGAGGACTACGCCTGGCCAAAAGCACTGCGCTTCGGTTCGGGAACCTCCACAATGATTCTTTTGAAAGATGTGC
Organism: Crocinitomicaceae bacterium; assembly: GCA_041596415.1. Lineage (GTDB taxonomy): Bacteria > Bacteroidota > Bacteroidia > Flavobacteriales_D > Crocinitomicaceae > M0103. Next base: position 852 of record JBFHIN010000473.1, read on the forward strand.
CGATTTGGTATGAATTATGGCGAAAAATTAATGGTTTCCCTCCAGACTATTATAAGATTGAAACAAGTGATACAAAAAGTCAAAATTATGAAAAATAAGGCGTTTTGGATATGTATCGTTTTTCTGGGAACCACATTAAACAATTCGTTTTCACAGCTTAAATCACTGGAGTACGAGGATTTCATCACGTTGGTTAAAAATCATCACCCGATAGCACGTCAAGCTACAATCAAAGCTGAATTGGGTGACGAATATGTATTAAAATCGAAAGGAAATTTCGATCCAAAGTTAAGTGGTAATTTTAATCAAAAATATTACACCGGTTCTCAATATTACAGCAAATTCAATGGTGGATTCTATGTTCCAACATGGTTTGGCATCGCTTTTCAGGCCGGTTACGACAATTATACCGGAGTTTATGCAAACGATGAATATAGAACCCCCAATAATGGGCTATGGTATGCTGGTGCTACTTTAGATCTTGGAAATGGTTTAATTGTCAATCAGCGCAGAACGGAATTGAAACAAGCAAGAATTTACCAACAAAGTACTTTAGTTGAGCAAAAAGTAATGATGAATCAATTGCTTTTCAATGCATCTTCAGCCTACTATGATTGGTTCAATGCGTACAATAAACTGCTGGTTTATCAATCAGCTGAAGAAAATGCTCGTTTGAGATTCGAGGGCGTGCGTGAAAGTGCATTGTTAGGTGATAAACCATACATTGACACTGTTGAGGCATTTTTACAGGTCCAGAATAGACTAGTGCAGCTCGAACAGGCTAAAATGGACTTCCAAAATAAAAAAGATCAACTTGAAATTTATTTATGGCAGGATGGAATGATCCCTATTGAAATTGACAGTTCAGTAGTT
>JBFHIN010000474.1:0-1721 GCA_041596415.1 Crocinitomicaceae bacterium
CCACTTGATTCGTATAATACGAGAGCTCTGTTGAAAAAACTGGCAGCCAGAACATACATTTTTAGTTCACGATAGATTTCACCCAAATTGTTGTTGTCTTCACCAAGTCCATTATTGTCATTTTGTTCGGTCAATAATACGATCGCACGCTGCGTAGTACTAATTGCCCTAGTGTAGTCCTTTTTATCGTAATATATGGTTCCCAAATTGGACAATGCTAGTCCCATTTGCCTTTTATCATTGATAATCTGCGCGTGTTCATAGGATTTCTTGAAATAAAGATCGGCTTCTCTTAAATTCGCTATAAGCCGCTGTGATTTACCAATTTCTCTGGTATAATTAGCCAAAAGGAAATGATTGTTGGTCATGTTAGCAAGCTCATGGGCAATGATGTTCTTGGCAACGCTTAATTCGATTTGGCCAAAATAATCATAGATCTGGGCCTGCGTGTTCATACTTTTTGCCAATACATCTTTGTTGGTCGTGCGTCTTGCATACTGAATGGCTTGTTCAGTGTAGAAAATGGCAGAATCTTTATTATTCTGATACATGGCATTAATGGCCAAATAATTATTTACCTCTGCAATCTTAGGGTTACTCCTCATTTTCTTAGCCATCTTCAAGGTGTTTTGAAGATAAAAATTGGCCGTATTGAATTCAAGAGAATAACTGTGGTAATAGCCTAAATGTCGGTAAATTTTAAAAGTGACTTCTTCAGAATTTACTTTATTGAGGAACGATTGGCAAGCAAGAATATCTCTGAAATATTCTTCTTGATTTCCTTGAAAATTATTTACTTCAGCACTGTACATCAACGCACTGAAACGTATCGAATCATCAAAAACCCTACTTTGCTGTAGCAAAAGATGTTTCAAGGAATCAGCCTTCTGCAGGTCGTGGTACTTGTAATATTCACCAAGTTCTAAGGTCTTTAAAAAACGTTTTTTGTCGTTTTTTTCTTTATTAACGGCTTCAATTAATTGTTTCTCCTTAAAACCCTGTGCTTGAGCAGAAAAGGTAATAAGAAGAAGCAACACACTGCAACAGAAGATATGAATGCTTCGCATTTTCATTGGAAGTTTAAAATTAATGTTTTAGTACTAAACATTCACGCTTTCACTAGCAGTTTCTTTTATCAATTCGTTATCTTTACCCCTTCAATTAGATCCCTTTCATCATATGGAATACAATTTTCAGGATATAGAAAAAAAATGGCGTAAAATCTGGGCCGAAAACAAGACCTTTAAAACAGTTGAATCAAATGATAAACCTAAGTACTATGTGCTTGACATGTTTCCATATCCTTCGGGAGCCGGATTGCACGTGGGGCACCCTCTTGGTTACATCGCTTCAGATATTTACGCGCGTTACAAACGTTTAAAGGGATATAATGTGCTGCATCCAATGGGCTATGATTCTTTTGGTCTACCGGCTGAACAATATGCTATCCAAACAGGACAACATCCTGCGGTTACTACTGAACAAAATATTGAACGATACAGAGATCAATTGGATAAACTTGGATTTTCGTTCGATTGGGATCGAGAAGTAAGAACTTCTTCTCCTGAATATTATAAATGGACGCAGTGGATCTTCAAGCAACTGTTTAATAGCTATTACGATCTTACGAAAGACAAGGCAGAACCGATTGCTAGCTTAATAGAAGAATTTGAAAAAAATGGAAATGTCAAGATAAATGCTTCGACAGATTTTTCAGAAGA
>JBFHIN010000475.1:0-1718 GCA_041596415.1 Crocinitomicaceae bacterium
ACAGTTTTTCCACGGATCTCTATACAGGTAGAAAACGCAACTACTTCTGGGACCAATATTTGATCCCAAGTTACCGTGTGATGGTGGATTGGGATAAGTTAATCAAGGAAATGGTAGGATATGTAGTTTACGACATCGCTGGATACATTTAATGGAACAATTAGTCATAAAGAATGGTTGGATAGAAATTTATTCAGGATTTCTTTCTGAGCAGCAAAGCAACAAACTTTATGCTTGCGTATTAAACGAGAGTAACTGGCAACAGGAGGAAATTTGCCTTTTTGGAAAAAAACATAAAATTCCCCGTCTCGAGGCATTCTACACAGATACGGGAAAATCATACGGATATTCAGGAAAAAGACTAGAAAATCAACCATTGTTAGCTTGTCTTAAAGACATTCAACAACTTATCACCGAACAAACAGGTTACACTTTTAATTCCATATTGGCCAATTTATATAGAAATGGAATGGACAGCAACGGATGGCATGCCGACGACGAAAAAGAACTTGGAAAAAATCCCCTAATAGCTTCATTGAGTCTAGGGGCTACGCGCAAATTCCAGTTCAAACACAAATTGACCGATGAAAAACTAAACTTTGACCTTGCAAATGGTGATCTTATGATCATGGGTGGAGAATTACAACATCATTGGAAGCACCAATTGCCCAAAATGCCAAAATTAACCGAAGGAAGGATCAACTTAACTTTCAGAACAATCCACTAAGAAGATTCGACAGTTTGCCTTATTTTTGCACCCATGAAACTTTTATATACCATTTTGTGGTTTCTATCGTTGCCTTATATCTTGTTTTCCCAAGACAAACACATTATTGAGGCGATCAAATCTAACGAAAAGATCATCGTTGATGGAAAGTTCAACGAAGCTATTTGGCAAAATGTAACAAGCATCGACGGATTTACTCAAATAAGACCTAATCCCGGCAAACCCTCCAACAAGGACACACAAGTAAAAATCGTTTACGATGACTTTGCTCTTTATGTAGCTGTCGTCTGTCTCGACACACCCAAAGAAATGTCTCAAGTACTTAGTCAGCGTGATGATTTTAATGCGAATGTGGACAACTTCCAACTCATATTAGACACTTACAACGACGATCAAAACGGATTTGCCTTTGGCGTAAGCAGCAAAGGCGTTCAATATGATGCCAAACTATATGTCAATAAAACGAGTGAAGAGCTCAATATGGTTTGGTACAGCGCCGTTGAAATGGTTGAAAATGGTTGGCAAATTGAAATGAAGATTCCTTATTCTGCTTTTCGCTTACCCAAAAAAACAATTCAGGACTGGGGAATAAATTTCTTTCGATATTCAAGTATAAACCGAGAAGAGAGCAGCTGGGCACCGATTGATCCAAGTTTTGAAAATCGCGTGGCACAAAGTGGCACAATTACGAATCTTGTAGGGATAGATCCTCCAGTGCGATTAGCCTTTATGCCTTATTTATCCACTTATGTAGACCATTTCCCTCATCAGTCGAATCAAAAAGACTGGACTTCGCGGTTCAATGGGGGTATGGATGTGAAGTATGGACTGAATGAAGCATTTACACTCGATGTCACCCTTGTCCCTGATTTTGGACAAGTAGTTTTTGATAATCAAGTGTTGAATTTAAGTCCCTTCGAAATCCAGTTCAATGAAAACAGACAGTTTTTTACAGAGGGAACAGAACTCTTTAATAAATCAAACCTTTTCT
>JBFHIN010000476.1:0-1716 GCA_041596415.1 Crocinitomicaceae bacterium
AGAGCATTCTAATCAATTTCGTATTTTAAACGAATCGTAATATTTGCTGTTTTCTTCTTGCTTGATGTATTAAAATTTCCGCCCCATGAGAACTCTTCTGTTGAATTTTCTCCGGTGATCTGAAATACTCCCATATCCGCATTCTTTAATTCACCTAACGATCCCCCAGCATTTTCTGCAATGGTTGTAGCCCTATTCTTTGCATCTTTTGTTGCTGCCTCTATCATTTTGATCTTCAACTGAGCTAATTTGGTATAAAAATAACTTGGGGCATAGGAATTCAGCTCTATTCCCATATCAATCAATTCGGTTACCTCTCGTGATAACTTCTCCACCAAATCCACATTCTGTGATTGGATCTTCAAATTTTGAAGCAGAATAAATCCGTTGAAAACAGTATTTCTCAATTGACCGTTATAGTCGTATTCATAATGATAATCGCGCTGAATATCAATCGCTTCAAAAATGATTTCGTCCGGTTTTACTCCTTTATCGATCAAATATTTACGAATAGCTTTTTGATCTTGATTTAAGTCCGCATAGGCTTTTTTCAATACCATATCCTTTTTAGAGAAGTTTGCTCGCCAAACGATAAGGTCGCTGGTAAAGTTTTCTTCGCCCGAACCGGTTACACTGATGGATTGAGCAACTTTTGCTCTGTTCTTATAGCCGTTTGCAAGTAAATACCCTGTGATTATCACGGATGCGGCAATGATGAGTGTACTCCAATAATTCTTCATATTCATAATGTGTTTATCAAAATTTACAATCGATTAAGCTAATTATCATCAGCCCTACAAATCTTCTTCTTCAGGATTTACGCTGTTAAAATGCCCGGCCAATAGTGGTGAAAGATCAATTCCATTGCTGGGATGAGGAATGGTCGTTGTAGTGACTATACTTTGCACGCCTGAATTCAGCAAATCTTCATACGCTTCGTCGGCAAAAACTGCATGTACACCAACACAAATAGGTGCATGCATATTCTTAGCTAACAAATGCTGAACTGTTTCAATCATTGTGCGTCCTGTTGAGATGATATCATCTACCAAGACCGGAACATGTTCAGCATATTTTTCAATACCATGAACGAATACAGTTACATCTCGATCGCCTTTCCTCTCCTTTTCCATGACCAAATAAGGTGTTTGAGCTAATTTTGCTACCTCAGAAACCCATTGCGCACTTTCACTATCTGGACCTATGACCAAGGCATTGGGAACATTTTCCTTAATCCAAGCTGCGATTACACCTGCAGCATGCAAAACATTCGTTGCAATACTGTACAAATCGCTCAGGTTAGTAAAGCGATGTAAATGTGGGTCTACAGTTAGTACTTCATCGAAGTCGCCACAAATCAAATCAGCAAAATATTTTGAGGTAATACCTTCACCGCGATTAAAGATCTTATCTTGTCGCATGTAGGCAAGATAAGGTGCTACGAGTCCAACGCTAACTGCACCCTGCGCCTTCACAGTTTTTGCAAAAAAAAGTAAAGGAAGGATTTTCGTATTGGGTCGATCCAGTGTACACACAATCCAAACCTTTTTTCCTGCAACATTGGAATAGTTTCTCAAGTAGGATTCACCATCAGGAAAAGTGCGCATTTCACAGTCTCCGATTTCAAAATCGACACTATTCAACAATTTGCGTGTTAATTCTTCATTTCCAGGAAATCCAAAAAGTACTGTATTCATTTTCATTTAACTGTTACAA
>JBFHIN010000477.1:0-1714 GCA_041596415.1 Crocinitomicaceae bacterium
ATAGATACAAGGAATGTCTTTCTTTCCGTCTAGGCTCAAGAAACCAATTTTTCTGTTCGAGCAGCGCACGATCGCCATTTTCTCACTGATACAATCGATCTGCATGTAAGAAAGAGGTAAGATTTCTTTTCCCTGCCCATCGATCACACCGTACGAACTTCCGTATCTAACCTTGTACAATCCGTTTCCGGTTGCGTATAATTCCGTATACTTAAACTCAGTCAGCTCTGTTCCGTTGGTGTCTATCAAACCAAAATAACCATTATATCTTACCTTCGCTCGACCGTTAACAAACTCGTCAATCGATTCGTATTTGAAATCGCAGATCCCCTTACCAGTTGTATCGACAAGTCCATACAAATACGGATATCTGTAGCCTTTTTCCTTCGGATTTTCGATCTTAACTTTCACCAGATAAAATCCATCCTTTCGGTATTGCGGTAAGTTCTGTTGAAATTTAAATGGAGTGATCTGCTTTCCCTCTTCATTGATAATTGCCATTTTATTCGTGGAATCGGTGGCATAGTAGCCATTACTTTCCAGAGCCTCAACCCAATTGTAGATAGGATCGGTAACATGATTTAGATCTGTATCGATCAACCCGTGCTTTCCGTTTTGTCCATAGGTCATGAATGCTTCTGAGCGTCTCGGAAAGTAGACCTTATCATAAAGTTGTTTGTCCAGCCAATTGCCCTGTGAATCGATAAAGATACATTGTTGATCACAACTTAAATAAACATCCTGTTTTACCCATTTAAGAAACTTGTGCTGCACGGGTAGAATTTCCTTAAAATCGGATGAATAAAGTCCGAAACATCCATTCTTGCTCACCATATATGTATCATCTAAAAATTCGATGCTAGCAAATTCGATCGGCAAAACTAAATTTCCAAGTGTATCGAGAAGTCCTGTTCTGTTTGTTGTATCGTAAACCCGATAAGCGAATCCATTCTCATCATACCAGCTATTGACCCAACTCCCGTGATACCAACGTTCTCTGTCTTTTGTTGACGTTAGTCGTTGCTTATGAAAAATAGTTTTTGCTTTTTCAGGGGACTCCAGTTGGATTGATCTTAGATCGTGAACGCCATATGTTTGAAGAATTTTCCCTGAACGGTCACGCAGCAAATACCCATTCGGTGTATTGATTTGGATCGCGTCCCAATAAGAAGAGCCTCCCCTGGGACGGATCATATCCTCATATCTACCGTGTTCAAGTGATTGACCGTAATAATCGATCTCAATGATCTGAATGTCATTATAAAAGGGGAAATAATAGATTGGCAGAGGGCCCGGTGCGTAAAAATGTCCCAAACTATAAAAAGGATCAAGCTTCAACCCTTGAATGCTGTCATTTTGAGCCGCAATTGAAAAAGCAAAGAACGTCAGTAAAAAACTAAATAAGTATTTCATAAGCTATAGAATCGACATTGAATACTCCTAAGCTTAGCTTTGGTTCAAATAAATGTTTTTTCTTATATTCAGTAGAAAATCAATATATGAATTTAGCCTTTAAAACCTTTGCACTTTTGTTCATATCTACCTTCACTTTTGGACAAACAACAACCATGGAAATGTGGCGCGAACTTCTAGACAAAAGGGAACTTGCAGTATATTTTTCAGGAATTTTTGACGATATGGGCTTCATTATCGAAGAGACCGGTGAGCAGTTTACCGTATCACATAAGGGTGAGCATTTTACCATCAAAGAAGG
>JBFHIN010000478.1:0-1708 GCA_041596415.1 Crocinitomicaceae bacterium
ATAAATACCAAGTTTCACACAATCAACAGGTGTTCCGGTACAAGTAAATGCCTCATGTCTTTGAAACAAACGAGAAGGATCTAACCTAAGTGGATGATTTACTGTAATTGCGTGTCCCATCCCGGATTGCGGTTTATCTGGCGCAATGATCAACAAATCACCAAATTCGGCAGCCACCTCAATAAGGGATTGTATTCCTTTTGATGAAATTCCGTCGTCATTGGTAACAAAAATGTATGGTTTCATGTTAATCTTTATCCTTTAATTCAGATGTTGCGCGAAAGTAACGATAATATCCCAATGAGGGAAGCGAGGTAAATTAAATAATCTTTGCACTTTTCGTTGAATTTCTTAGAATTCCTCTTATTTTTGAAGGACTTAAAAACAATGACTACAATTCAACTCATAGAAGAATTAACGCGTATTACTCAGGCTAATCTTGATCAGATCAAAAAACACTTTTCGCACTTGAACGAGGAGCAAAAAAATTGGAGATCAGATGAAAATTCTTGGTCAATCAGCGATATTTTTGCCCATCTAAATGAGTACGCAAATTATTATCATCCTACTTTCCTTGCAAAAATTGAAAAAACCAAGTACACGGAACCTAAAGACGTTTTTGTCCCTTCACCCTTGGGAAGGTCTGCTTGGAAATCAATGAAATTGGGGAATGCACAGAATGTTAAGCGAAAATTCAAGTCACCCAAGCAATACAATCCCCTCTTACATCCAGAAATCGTAAAGGGCAACGATATTGAAAATTTTGCCGATACTCAACGAGATATGTTGACTATAATCGAGAGAGCATCCAAAGTAAATTTAAGGAAAGTAAAAATTCCAATATCCATTTCAAAAATTGTTCGTTTGCGTCTTGGTGATGCACTCTTGTTTGTTGTCTATCACAATGAAAGACATCTTCAGCAAGCACTGAATATCTTGAAGAATAAAAAATTCCCTAAAAAATAATGTCCTTTAAAGTTGGTTACTGTATAGCAAGTGTTTCTCCTTTACGAGCCGAAAGTAGAGATGCCTCAGAAATGGTCTCTCAGCTTATGTTTGGTGAAATAGTAGCTGTTAATGAAATAAATGCTCCATGGTGCCATGTTAAAACTTATGCAGACAATTACGAAGGTTATTGTGACATTAAACATATTCATTTTTTAACCGATAAAGAAGTTAATCGCTGGCTTGACGGCATGACTATAGAAAGATCATTATTAAGAGGAATCGAAACTCCATGGGGTACACAGTTCGTTTACAGAGGCGCGTTTGTTCCATTCGGAGAAGTGAGCGATTTTAATATCGGAAATGATAAATTTTCTTTTATTGACAAGCCTAGTACTACTTTCAGCTCCCCATTTGAAGCTGCCTTATCGTACTTGAATACACCTTACTTGTGGGGAGGAAAAACTCCATTCGGGATTGATTGTTCGGGACTAACGCAGGTAGTATTTCGTTTTTTCGATGTCAATTTACCAAGAGATGCCTATCAACAAGAATCCTTCGGGAGAGAAATAGATTTTGATGAAGCAGAAATAAACGATCTGGCATTTTTCGCCAATGCTTTAGGAAAAATTACGCACGTAGGAATAATTGGTGAAAACTATAGTATTATACACGCTTCCGGGATGGTGCGCATCGATCAACTGACAAAAAATGGAATTGTACATAGTACCAGTGGAGAATTAACACATCACCTTCACTCCAT
>JBFHIN010000479.1:0-1698 GCA_041596415.1 Crocinitomicaceae bacterium
AAATAATAAAGAAGAAATTCCGATCCCAGGTCTTACGGCCACTTTCATCATCCGTATGGAAGACGTAACTTCTACCATCACGAAGGAATTAAATGCTAATATGACAAGCGATCAACGTAATGCTAAGATCCGTGAGATCTCAGCCATCCTTGAAAAAGATGCGGTGAACGGAACAAATTACGAGGCGTTTGTTCGCGATTTTTACGATGGGAATGAGTTCTATCTTTTCGTGAAAGAAACATACAACGATATTCGTTTAGTAGGAACTCCTCCACAATCTGCCGGAAAATTTGGTGGTGACACGGATAACTGGATGTGGCCTCGTCATACGGCTGACTTCTCCATGTTTAGAATCTATGCAGGTGCGGATAACAAGCCAGCGAAATATTCAGAAACAAATATTCCATACAAGCCAAAACATTCTTTACCGATCTCTTTGCAGGGAGTTAAAGAAAATGATTTCGCTATGATCATGGGGTTCCCGGGTCGTACCAACCGTTATTTGACATCTTTTGGTGTAGAACAAGCGATCACAATTGAACAACCTAAGATCGTTGATATCCGTGCAAAGAAGTTAGAGATCATGAAGAAATACATGGACAAAGACGTTGCTGTTCGTTTGAACTACTCTTCTAAATATGCACAAGTAGCCAACTATTGGAAATATTTCATCGGACAAACGGCACAATTGAAAGCTAACAAAGTGGCCGATAAAAAACGCGCTTTGGAAAGTGAATTCTTCAACTACGCTAAAGACAAACCGGAATATTTCGGTGTATTGGATAAGATCAAAAGTGCTTATGATGCCACGAATAATTATATATACATCCGTGTATACCAAAGTGAATTTGTTCGCCAGGTAGATTTGAACATGGTTGCCTTCATGTACAAAGTTGCTCAAGATCAGGAAGAGAAAAACCCGGATCGTGCAAAAATGATCAGAATGAGCGCCATGAATCAAGCAGAATCTCTTTTCTCAGAAAGATCAATGGATATCGAATTAGACATTCTACAAGAAGTATTGAAAATGTACATGAGAGATATTCCAGCTGATCAGCAAGGTGAATTCGTTAAAAAAATTGGTCTTACTGGTGTTGACGCCTTCATTAAAAATGTAAGAGAAAATTCCGTGTTTACGGACAAAGCACGATTTGAAGCATTTGTTGAAAAGGGAGATTACAGTGTGTTGGAAAATGATCCTTTATTCAAATTGATCCGAGATCTAGACAATGCTTATGGTTCTGTCTCTAAGATGGAAAGTTTGCAGGAAGCAAATGAAAAGTTAGCTGTAGGAAATCGTTTGTTTGTGAAAGCCATACGTGAAATGCAGCCTAACAAAAAGTTCTATCCGAATGCAAACAGTACAATGCGTTTGACGTATGGTAATGTACTTCCATATGACCCGAAGGACGGTGTAACTTATCACTACTACACCACACTTGACGGAGTTATGGAAAAAGAAGATCCGAGCAATCCGGAATTTGCAGTGGATGAGAGAATCAAAGAAGTATACAAAAACAAAGACTACGGTCAATACGCTGATAAAAAGACCGGTAACCTTGTGGTTAACTTCTTGACAAATAATGATATTACAGGAGGAAACTCAGGTTCGCCTGTAATTAATGGTAAAGGTCAGTTGATCGGTACAGCATTTGACGGAAACTGGGAAGCTATGTCGGGTGATATCTACTTTGAACC
>JBFHIN010000480.1:0-1679 GCA_041596415.1 Crocinitomicaceae bacterium
CAGGGTGGAAGACGATTTTTAGATCAATTGCAGTTGTTCTCACTAACTGCAAATTTAGGAGATACGAGAAGCATTGCTACCCATCCGGCTTCAACCACGCATTCCAAACTAACTCCTGAGCAACGTTTCGAAGTGGGAATTACTGACGGGTTAGTGCGACTTTCAATTGGTTTGGAGCACATTGAAGATATTTGGAACGACATTGAAAAAGCACTATAAAAAAAGACCGATCATAACTATGAATCTGCCATGGTCAAGGGTTTTAAATTAAACTCGATTAGCTAGCATTTAAAGAGCAAGACGATTTTCCGGAAATAAAAAATTAACTGTGTAGAAGGATGAATTACCTATGCGAAATTATCACAGTTTTTGATTATCAGCATTTCAAAGAGCGCTTGAATGTTTTAATGCTTTAAAAAATTAATTTTCCTTCAATTGTAAGAATTTTAATTTCAAGTTTTTTATGTTTTCGGCTTTGTTTTCTGTTGAAATAGAAAGGGTTAATATTTTATCAGAAAGTGAATCTTCAAAAGGTTCGAAAGAGTAGTTAAATGATCCTGTTTGCCAATGGTCTAATTTATCACTTTGAAACTGTATCAAATATTTCTCATGTGAATAATATTTCATAGTGTTCTTTATGTCACCAATTTTGAGTAAAATTTTAGCATCGCTTTTTTTGGCAAACTCATTATCAAAATACAGTTGAATTAAGTTAACATTATTAAAATTTGGTATAAGCTTAGTATTTCCTTCGTAAAGGATTTTTTCTGAATTGTTAGCTACGAAAAAATCACCGAGGTCAAGTTCTTTAATTGTTGTATACCTATCTAAATCAATATTTTCCTTCCAAAGAAAACCTTTGTATTTATCTTCTGTTTTCAAGAATACCGACCAATATGCGTCTTTATCCATGGTAACCCAATGAAGAATGAATTCTTTGTATTGATATGTTTGAATGATGTTCAATGCAATTAATGGAATGGCAATCAGTACGGCGAACACTTTTATTAGCGTTCTTGATTCATTTAACATGATTGCGAATGGAATAAAAAATATCGGATAATACTCTATATAAGCACGAAGACCATAACTGCAACCGTAAAACCACGACCACCAAGAAGAAAGCACATAGGTTAATATTACAAAAAACAGGAACCAAGTACTTAATTGATAATATTTCTTTTTATATGCGAACCAAATTAAACCGGTTAGAGTCAATAACAAGATTGGTGTATAAATAAAGAGCCCTTTTTTATAGCTGAATAAAATATTGATGAAATTCGGATCTGCAAAATTGAAACCTTCTCCTTGATACGAATAAACAAAAAACTTCCCCGTTTGCAGATACCAAAGCATTAATTGAATTAAAGTAACTCCTGTAAAAAGGAAAAGGCCAATGAACAACCCTAGTCGATTTTTGAAAACTTTAAGAACTCCATTTTTTAAGTTTACAAACGAACCAGCTAAAAATGGAACAAAAAGAATAATAAGAATATTGGGTTGACGAAGAATAAAAATTAATCCTAGAAAAATACACGCCAGCCAAAAATGCCTTATCGAAAAATGGATGAAATACAATTTTACGAAATATAAAAAGGAGGTTATGGCGAAGAGGGAATAAACATGACTAAATCCCGAGTCATAATTGGCATAATGCGTAACAGAAGTGCCAAGCACCA
>JBFHIN010000481.1:0-1677 GCA_041596415.1 Crocinitomicaceae bacterium
GCTTACGATCAGATCATTAAGCTCTTTTAAGTATTTATCTTTTACTTGTTTAGTCATTTCTTTGTCACTCGGAAATGGGTGAGTATCCAGATTAATGTCGGTGGATATATTCTCCGGTAAGGCTCTGACATCTCCACTGACCAACGAAGCTGATTGATGGGTGATTTCTACAATAGTTTCTTTTGTTTCAGAATATACGTGTTGTCCATCACCTAAATCTTTTAAGGTGATAGACCAAGGAATGTTGGCTGTTTTTGTCCGGCTTAAAATAGCCACCATCGCCACAACTACCTTTGATTTCTTAACTTTGACCTTATTTCCATTAGCATCCAATTCTTCTTCCCAATACTCGACAGTTTTAGAATTTTGCTTTACTTCCTTACGAATATCCCCCAAAATGACGGTAAGATCCTTTTCCTCAATGATCAATTCAAAGTCAATGGGTGAATTATTATTTCTTTCGTAATAGTAAGTGAGCCATGAAGAACTTTTTTTCTTATTCAAGATTCCGGAAAGATATTGCGCCGAATGTAACGAGCTTTTTCCATTAACTTTTACCAAAACTCGAGTCATTCCCAGTTGATGTGCACTATTCAACAGTTGTTCCTCTGCAACACTTAAATTTCTAACGGTACGAGCTTTATTGATCAAGTCGTACGCCATCCTAGCATTTCTTTTGGTTCTCGTTTGAAGGAGTTTTTCTGCTTCACTCATCCATGCATCTCCAATAATTAAATTTGCTAAGACCAAAAGTTCTTCTTCTTCGGCATCCAAAGGTCTGTATAAGCTAGCTTTTTTAATTTGTATTACTGCTTGTTCTGCGTCTTTTTTCATTCCGCTTTCCAATAGTTTTCGCGCTTCTGAAATGTGCTGATCGCCTATTTTTTGATTCGCTTGAATTATTTTCTTTTCGGTATCAATAATGATCAATTTATCATACAAGACGGATATCGGTTTAACTTGTTTAGTTCTTTTCGCAATCGCTTGATACAGTTCAATTGCCTTGTCGAATTTTCCAATGCTCTCATGACTTGCAGCTTCATTAATAGCTTGGAAATTCGTTTCATTAAACTTTCCTGCAAGCAAGACAATTAATTCTTTATCGTCGTAAATATCTTTCAATTTGTTTAAAACACCCGGATGCTTCATTTTTAACCTGAAATTTGCGACACGGATAAAGGCATTAAAACTTTTTTCCCAATCAGAATCAGATGAAATGATGACAGCATGGTTTTTTTTGTAAATCTGCTCATAGCTCTCGTAGATCACTACGCTGAATTTTTTCTTGATTTTTACTTTTTTGTTCTGTTTTTTTACGGATTCGAGATAAGCTTGTTCATAGAAACCATTTTTCAAATATTTCTTCGGACTCTGGGCCGTGCCGTTAAGTGAGGAGAGCAGAAAAATTGTATAAATTAAATGCTGGAAATATTTCTCGAAGGATATTAAAGTAGTCATAGCAGCAAAATTAGTGTTGTTTTGCATTTGTCAATTTTTATGCCATCAAAAAGTTTTGAATTATATGAAATTCGATCTTTCTTAAGAGTGAATTATACTAGAAATGCAAATATGTGTGATTTGAAAATGATAATGTATTTCGTCATGGTAAACGACTTTGTCATTTCTGGTTGTATGGAAATGAATCAAATTTGAAAAAGTATAAAAGAAGTAAATGAA
>JBFHIN010000482.1:0-1674 GCA_041596415.1 Crocinitomicaceae bacterium
GTCACCTGTGACATCTGCTGTAAGGCTCGAATTACGCCTTTTATGTTCTTATTCTGAACCGAAATAAAAAGTTTCCCAAACATTTCAATGTCACGCTCCATGATGCTTCCCATCATTCCGAAATCCAAAAAGCACACTTCTCCGTTTACCACCATAATATTACCCGGATGGGGATCAGCATGGAAAAACCCGTATTCAAACACCTGTTTTATATAACTAGTCGCTAACTTATGTGCAATTAATTTCGGGCTCACGCCTTTGGCTTCCAATTGGCTGATATCCGAGATTTTTATTCCTCGAACATATTCTAAAGCAAGCACTTTAGTTGTCGAAAATTCTCTATACACTTTTAGCGTATAAGTGGATCTATCTGCCTTGTCATTATTGATATTATTTGAAAATCGTTGAGCATTTTTAGACTCATTGATAAAATCCATTTCCTTAATAATGCTTTCCTCAAAATTTTTAACGAGCATTTTTGGATTAAATGCAGCCAACGTAGGTATTCTTTTTTCAAAAACCTCGGCAAGAAAATACATTACCTTAATATCTTCTAGTATAATTTCTCGTATGCCTGGACGTTGTATTTTTAAAACAATTTTTTCACCACTTTTAAGGGTTACACGATGTACTTGTGCCATAGATGCTGAGGCAAAGGCCTCAGTCTCAAAGTATGCGAATAAATTCTCAACCGAATTACGTAATTCATTCTCAACAACGAGTTTGGCTACTTCTCCCGGAATTGGAGGAACATTGTCCTGCAATTTTTCGAATTCCTGAATGAGCTCATTGGGTAAAATATCTGCTCTGCTACTCAAGATTTGAGCAAATTTTATAAAGGTAGGACCAAGTTCCTCGCAAACAAGGCGCATTTTTTCGTACTTCGTGTATTTCTGAGCACGTTTTTTTGTTGTCGAAGGTATAAGTCGTCTTAAAAAAGAAAATCTCCCCGTTTGTATCATATACGAAACAAGTTCTTCAAAACCGTAACGCACAAATACCCTTAGAATCTGATTGTAACGTCTAAACGAATGATACTTCTCCCGAACTTTGGCAAAAAACCCCATTAATCAGCCTTTTTGTCCATTTTATTAATTTTCGCTTCGGCTAAGGAAAGATCTTTGCGCAAATCTTTTATTTGTTCTTCAAGCATTCTGATCTTATCCGTGTGTGCAATGTTCACTTTATCATAAAATGAAGCTACCAATTCTGCAATCTTAGCCTCAATTTCATCGCGCACCTCACCAGCTTTTATGGAAAGTTTTTCTAGGAATTCTACTTCATTCCCATCTTCATCCGTTACTTTTGAGCGTGCAAAATCGTTAATCTTTTCCTTGCCTTTTTCAGCGGCATCTGCTAATTTCTCGATAATGTTTGTTTCTTTAGAAAGAGCATAAAGTGTGGTCGACAAAGTGACCAACTCTAGAAGTGTTTTTGTTTTCATAATCGGATAGTTAGTTTTTTAAATTTACTAAATTTGTTCTGAAATAAAAGGAAAATCTTTATTTTTATCAATATTCATTGTAATCACTAGAACATGCATTTAGACGTCCCGGTAAGCTCAATTATGACAGAAAATTTACATGCTGTCAAACCAGATGACGAACTGGTGATATTGAAGCGAGTATATCAAAAACAAAATTTTCACCACCATGTTCCGGTAATTGAAAATGA
>JBFHIN010000483.1:0-1672 GCA_041596415.1 Crocinitomicaceae bacterium
AAGAATAATCAGGTTAGAGAAAGGTTATTGGGAGAGCTTGGCACTAAAGTAAAGGTTGAGGTAATGCGCAAAAACTCGAGAAAACCACTTGATTTTGTGATTACACGTGACAATATTCCAATTAATTCTGTAGATGCACACTACATGGTGACACCTGAAATAGGATACATTAAACTCAATTCATTCTCAAGATCTACAGCTGATGAAGTTCAAAAAAGCATCAAAGACCTGAAAAATAAGGGAATGAAACATTTGATCTTCGATCTTCAAGGAAACGGAGGTGGATTGTTGGATGCAGCTCAAAAAGTGGCAGATGAATTCCTTTCAGATAATAAGTTAATTGTTTATTCTGAAGGCAGAGCTCAACCTCGTAGTAATCTAACCGCATACCGTAAAGGACTTTGGGAAGACGGTACTTTAGTTTTGTTGACAGATGAGTACGCTGCCTCTGCAAGTGAAATCGTTTCCGGTGCAATTCAAGATTGGGACAGAGGAATTATCGTTGGAAGAAGGACGTACGGTAAGGGCTTGGTACAACGACCTATTGATCTTACAGATGGCTCCCAAATGCGCTTAACTATTGCGCGCTATTATACGCCGAGTGGACGATTTATTCAAAAACCATATGATAACCTTGAAGCGTATAAAAAGGACTTGACTCAACGCTATTTAAATGGAGAATTCATTCATGCAGATTCAATTAAATTCCCTGATTCGTTGAAACATCAAACACTTATATCAAAAAGAACTGTTTACAGTGGCGGAGGAATTATGCCTGATATTTTCGTACCATTAGACACTATTGAGATCACCGATTTTTACCGTGACCTAGTTCAAGGAGGCCATGTTAATTCATACAGTCTTGAGTATGTTGACAAAAACAGAGATGAGTTTTTAAAAAAGTACGCGTCCTTCGAAGAGTTTAAAAACAACTTTCAGATAGATCAAAAATTCATGGACGATTTCTTTTCTTATGTTAAAAAATCAGACAAGGATTTTGAAATGAAAAGTGACGAATATGAAACTTCAAAACAGTTAATACATCTTCGCTTAAAAGCTATGTTAGCGCAAGATATTTGGGGTTATAACGAATTTTTCCAGGTTTATAACCAAAGTAACGAAATCCTTCAAAGAGCAATCTTGGCCATTGAGCAAAAGGAGTACGTGCAAAAATTAAAGAAATAATTATTTTTAACCTCTCAAATTGATAATAAACAAAAGCTATGAAAGGGATTTATCTATGTGTTTTTTCTGTCTTATTTTTAAGTGCATGCGCTAATGATGCTGCTATTGAGTCAAAGAGCGGTGACATTCAATCAACTATAGCTGCGAATGGTGAAAACGAAGCAGAGCTTCAGGAAACATTAAAAGCAATTGAAAAGGAAGAGCAAGATCGAATAGCTCATGAAAAGGCAACACTTACCAGCATGACTTTCGATAAGATCACCCAAGACTTTGGAAAAATCAAGGAGGATACAGAGAACAAAGCTTCTTTTGTGGTGACGAATACAGGAAAAAATCCACTGATCATCGAAAAAGTTGACGTTAGCTGTGGATGTACTACAGCACAAAAACCTGAAAAACCAATTCCTCCAGGGAAATCAGATCGTATTGAAGTTGTATTTCACCCAAAAGTTGGACAGTTAAATGATCAAAATAAAACCGTAACTGT
>JBFHIN010000484.1:0-1652 GCA_041596415.1 Crocinitomicaceae bacterium
AAAAAGCCAGATGGAAATCTGGCTTTTTTATTTATTAATTTCTTGATTTTGGTATTTCTTTTTCCATTGGTTCTGGGTAACTCAGACTAGGATTTTTACTTTGCTTCCAATTTCGCTTCATCTCTTCGTCAAATTTTACTGCTTCTTTATAATCAATTGGACGTGCTGGTGAAATATCAATTGATATTATTGTTTTATAACATTTTTCCAAACGAGAATTTTCTTATCGTCTGATGCAGAAGCAAATGAGCTCTCATTAATCTTTATTAATGTATTAACTGAATGCTTATGCCCTGACCTCTTTTGATCTAATCGGTCCACAAAAGACAAATTCTCTGGGTCCCATATTTTAATAGTCTTATCTCTTGAAGCAGAAACTAATTTTTGGTCATCCTCAGCGAGGATTAAATCATAAATCATGTAATTATGAGCAGGTATTTCTGAAATAAGTTCATTAGTATTCAGATCCCATTTGCGAATATATGCATCCTTACCAGCCGTATAAATGATATTATTATGCTCTGGATTAAATATACACGCTCCAACACCGTCCTTGTGGGCATGAAAAGCAAGTTTTTCATTGAAAAATTCTGTGTCGAAAACGTACATTTTTCCATTCTGACCGCCTGCAGCTAAATATTTTCCTTTTGAATCAATACTCAGCGTTCTTATTTTTCCGCAATTGATAGGTAAATTTAGAAGCAGCGATAAAGAACTGGTATCCCAGACAGCAATATTTCCATCAGCATCTGCCGAATACAAGTGCTTTTTAACGGCATTGTAACAGAGTGAAAAAATGGCATTATTGTGATGTTTTAAGAACTTAATTTCTTTACGAAGTTCCAGATCAAAAAAATGTAGATCTCCATTGTATAAGCCGACTGCCAAAAACTGATTGTTTTCAAACAAGGATATTGCATATACAGGAAAATTGAAGCGAATAGCGAATTTGTCTTGTAAACCAGTTTCAGTGTCCCACCTTACAACAAACTTATCGGCACTCGCCGAATACACGAATTTCCCGTCAAATGCTAAAGAATATATTCCGGCTGAATGTCCTTTGAACTCCTGCTCTCTAACGAACATTACTCAATTTCCTCTTCAACCTCAGTTTCGTCATTCACTTGCTTTAATCGCTCCGCATAATCGGAAGGCATAAACTCAAAGAATGTATCGCCTCTCAATCCAAGACGCAAACACTCCAAAGGAATAACTTCATTTGGGGCAATATTACCAAGATTCACATCTGCGCCAAACAACTTAATGAACCAAACTTGTTGATTTTTCTGTGGAGCTTCCCATAAAATTTTTTCTGGAGCTACTTTGGCAATAATTCTGTTAATCAAAAGAGTATGCGCAGTACCATTTGGTCTAAAAACTCCAACGTTTCCTGCCTCTCTTCCTTCTGCGATTACCTTCCAGCTTCCTGCTTCCAGCTCAGTACTCATCATTTTTATCCATTTGGCAGGAGAAATTAATATTCCAGCATCCTTTGAACCTACTTCAGAAAAAACGGTTCTTTCTTTGGCCATCCGGTGTATTAACTCGCACTTTTCATCATGATTTATGATGATTGAACCATCCGATATCTCGGCAAGGTCAAGATCGTATTTATCAAGAAGTCGTAGATAATCTTCAAACCTTCCTCGTGC
>JBFHIN010000485.1:0-1649 GCA_041596415.1 Crocinitomicaceae bacterium
CTTGAATACCTCTGAAGGAGCACTTAAAGCTAGTTATTCCATTGCTGTTAAGAAAATACAAGAATTTTTAATAGCCGATTAAACCTTTTGTAAAACGAATTGTCTAAGCTATGATGAATAAAGAAAAACATATGGATGATATCTTGAAAAAGCAAGAGCGACCGGAGATTCCTGAAAAATACTTCGAGAGTTTTCACGATCAGCTTATGCAAAAGATTTCAAGTGAATCCAAGGTCATTCCACTTTATAAACGACCAGCCGTGTGGATCAGCTCGATTGCCGCAACGATATTGGTGATCATTGGATTTTCACTTTTCAATCCTTCAGATAACAAACCATTAATCGCCATGGAAGATCTGAGTAATGAAGAAGTTTACCGCTACATCGATGAAAATATTGATGCCTTTGACAGTGAGCTTATACAAGAAGTTTTATACGCTGAGCGTTTTACGGAAGAACCAGGTGATAGCCTAAAGAAAAAAAGTAATGCGGCAACATCACCCGATAAAAAGGCTGTTTCCTTTGAAGAACTATCGAGAGAGGATATTTTGAAATACCTGCAACAAGAGGAACTCACCATTGAAGAAATAGAAGAAGAAATAGAAAATTAACAACTAGTAAATTGAACAAAATGAAAAATATACGCCATTTACTCGGTACGGTCTTATTGCTGACTTTACCACTTTTAAGCTTTGGCCAGCAAAAAGTTGAGGAAGTAAAAAAGGAATTTTTTACCAAACAATTAAACCTGTCAGCAGCGGAAGCAGAAAAATTCTGGCCGCTTTATAACGAGATGGAAAAGAAAACGAAAGCTTTGCGCAAAGAAAAGCATCAGCTAACAAAAGAAATCAAAAATGGGGGAGACACTTTGTCCGTGGATGTGTTAAAAACTAAGGTGAATGCCATCTTCGACAATGAATCTGCCGAAATTAAACTACGCAAAGAGTATTTCCCTAAATTTGGAGATGCTATTGGTTATGCCAAGGCGGCTAAACTTCCGATGGTTGAGCGTGAATTTAAACGTCAACTACTTCAAAAACTAAAAGCTGATCACGGTAATGATAAAAGGCCACCACGTCCAAACAGACCTTAAAATAGAAAATAGTCATATCAATAAAAAGGCTCGGATACTTTCCGAGCCTTTTCGTTTAATCTTTTATAGCTTTTATGCCCGGAAGTTCAATTCCTTCCAGGTATTCTAACATGGCACCACCGCCAGTACTCACGTAAGATACTTGATTGGCCAAGTTGAATTTATTGATTGCAGCAACTGAATCGCCGCCACCCACTAATGAAAACGCACCGTTTAACGTAGCCTCTACAATGGCTTGGGCAACATCTTTGGTTCCTTGCTGAAAATTATCCATCTCAAAAACACCCATTGGGCCATTCCAAAGAATTAATTTTGAATTCACAATAATTTCATGACAATCTTTAGATGTTTGAGTCCCCGTATCAAGTCCCATCCAACCTTCGGGAATTTCATTGCTATCAACCGTTTTTCGATTCGCATCGTTATCAAATTTATCGGCAATAACAGTGTCTACGGGGATGTACAAATTCACTCCCTTGACCTTTGCCTCAGACATGATCTTTTTGGCAACGTCCAAGTAGTCGTCTTCAACCAAGGAGTTACCCACCTTTCCGCC
>JBFHIN010000486.1:0-1613 GCA_041596415.1 Crocinitomicaceae bacterium
CATGGTGGGACTGGAACGGACGCTTTTACCTGAAATTGCGGATCAGGAGTTTCATATCGAAGCCAATATTGCCATCCTTTCTTTTATCGCCGTTTTTGGTCTAAGTAAAGCCATTTCAAATTATTTCACAGGAGTTTTAGCTAACAAGATTGGACGCAAGAATTTGTTGTTGATCGGTTGGGTTTTCGCGATTCCCATCCCTATTCTTTTGATATATGCAGATAACTGGAATACGATTCTCTTCGCGAACGTACTTCTTGGCATTAACCAAGGACTAGCTTGGTCGAGCACAGTGATCATGAAGATCGATCTTGTTGGAGAAAAAAACAGAGGTCTCGCCATGGGACTCAACGAATTTGCCGGTTATTTTGCCATCGCTGTCACTGCATACTTCACAGGTTGGATCGCCAATTCCTATGGATTGCGCCCCTACCCTTTTTTAATAGGAATCTTTTTAATCATAGTTGGTTTCCTGATCAGTATTATCTGGGTAAAAGACACGAAAAAACACGTGAAGGTTGAAAAAGCTTTTTCAGAAGTTAAACGACTCAACAACACATTTTGGGATACAACATTATTCAATAAAAACCTAAGTGCTGTAACACAAGCTGGGCTCATTAATAACTTGAATGACGGTATGATCTGGGGACTTCTACCTCTCTTTTTGTTCGAAAAAAGTTTTACGCTAAAGGAAATCAGTATCATCGTGGCGGTTTACCCTGCAGTCTGGGGGATTGGACAAATCTTTACTGGACGAATGGCCGACAAATTCTCTAAAAAACGCATTTTAATGATCGGAATGTGGTTACAAGCGATTGCCATTGTCATGCTTACGCAAACTGATAATTATTTTATATTCATAAGCTTAGCAGCGATTCTTGGTTGGGGAACGGCGATGGTATACCCGACTTTTTTGGCGACCGTTGCCGAGAATACCCATCCGTCGGATCGACCCAAAAGTATTGGTGTATTTCGTTTATGGCGCGACCTGGGATACGTTCTTGGAGCAATTCTGACAGGAATCATTGCCGATATCTTCGGAATTAAGATTTCGATATTTTTGACAGGCATACTTACAGCTCTTTCCGGAGTGGTAATTTTAACGAGAATGAAGCTTACGCTAAAAAATAAACAACATGCAAATTAAGGCTACAGATCCAATTGAATACATTTCTTTGATTCCTGAAGAACGTCAAGAAGCATTTTCGAAACTCAGACAATCCATATTGGATAATATTCCCGAAGGATTTGAAGAGCAAATGAGCTACGGTATGATCGGTTACGTAATCCCACATACGATATACGCGCCGGGATATCATTGCAACCCGAAATTGCCATTACCGTTTATTAACATTGCCTCTCAGAAAAATTTCATTGCCCTCTATCACATGGGACTTTACGCCGACGAAGAACTCATGAAGTGGTTTTTGGCGGAGTATCCGAAGCACACAAAAGGGAAACTGGATATGGGCAAAAGCTGTGTGCGATTTAAGAAAATGGACGATATTCCATTCAAACTTATTGCAACGCTTGTTAAGAAGATGAGCGCTCAACAGTATATCGACATCTACGAAAAAAACTACAAGCCAAAAAAATAGGCTTTTATAAATTCA
>JBFHIN010000487.1:0-1606 GCA_041596415.1 Crocinitomicaceae bacterium
AGGACAAAATGTAACAGTTGTTAAAAAAGCCGTTAGAACTTGTAGTTAAAGCACTATTGTCGTAAATTGTAGTACTGTTAGAACTCTTAGTATGCGTAATCTTTTTTTAATTTGCTTCGTTGCATTTGGAGGATTTGTTTTTTCTCAACCCTTAAATTATTGGGATAATGAAAAAATCGAAGTGCACAGAAAGGATGAATTGTCCATCATCATGAACTCAGAATCGATCTTTGTTGATCGCTGGGATGTGCTTCCACAACCTCAATTTTGGAAAAAGATCATGACTTTATCACCGGATTCTTGCTTGATCAATGTGGCATCTACCCGTCAAATTATTGATAAAATGTCGGTGCGTGACTGGAATAAGAAATCCGAAGCTGAAAAAGATGTATATCGCGATAGTGTTAGAGCATTAAATGGTCTCGCTATGCATGAGCGCATTTACGTCACAACAGGAAAAAACGATTTCTATAAGTTCAAAGAAGTATATGCTAGTCTTTCAGAAGGTGTTGCTGCGTTTGAAAAATATAACGTTGACCCTTGGTACGCACAAGCTATTTTGTTGATCGAGAGTCCGGGTCAACTTAAAAAATCAAGTGTCGGTGCTTATGGAGCATTTCAATTAATGCCAGGGGTGGCACGTGCACAAGGTTTAACTGTAAACAAAACGGTTGATGAACGCAAAAATTTCGATCGTTCAGCTTACGCTGCTTCAAGACTGATTAGAACAGTTTGTATACCTGAGGCAAAAAAAATACTGGATGCTCATCAAATTAGGTATGATGAATCAGACTTATGGTTTCGACTCTTTGTTTTACACGTATACCATGCAGGTGCAATGAATGTAAATGCGGTAGTCAATAAAATAAATCCTACGCAAGGAAGTCAGGATCTTATTCGACAAATGTGGCAGACCTCTGCTGCAGATTTTGGTAATAATTCTCAGAATTATACACAATTAGCGTTGGCTTCGCAATTAATTTTACATGACTTGATCTATGAACACTGTGACGAAATATTCACATGTGCTGAAATCAATTAATCATCCAACTTTACGAATTTCATTGAAAGTGAATTTACGCAATGGCGGGTATTTTTTTCCGTAAAACGCTCGCCACTAAACACGTGTCCGAGATGCGCACCGCAGTTAGCACATAATATTTCTACCCGTCGACCATCCGCATCAGGAACCCTTTTTACATGGTCTTCAATTTGATCATCGAAAGAAGGCCATCCACATCCAGAATCAAATTTATCCGATGATCGATATAATGGATACTCGCATCTTCGGCAAACAAATATACCTTTCGCTTTAAAGTCATTGAATTCACCTGTAAAAGGTCTTTCAGTTCCTTTCTCTACGATTATTCTATGCTCCTCAGGAGTTAACTCATTCCAATTATTATTATCTCGTGTCATAGCTAAAATAAAAAAGGTCCACAATGTTTTATGTGAACCTTAATTTAAAATTGAATTCGATTTATACGGTCATATTGCCAATTTTTCCGGATAACTCCTTGATCACCACATCGACAGCTTGCTTAAGTAAATTTGCTTTTCCTTCTTTGGCCTTGATGTACAATTTACTACCGTTGTTATCCATTTC
>JBFHIN010000488.1:0-1599 GCA_041596415.1 Crocinitomicaceae bacterium
TTATAATTTGATAAAATTATTCAGATCAATGATAATCTAAAATAATGTCATTTTATTAGATGTGAGCCACCAACATTTTTGATAGAATTTCCTTTCTATATGACTACAAATCAGTATGTTATGAAATGTTCAAATACATATATAATTAAAAAAAATCCCCTTCGATAGAAGGGGATTTTTTTAATTTATAATCAATTTTTTGGTGAGTGTTTCACCCGTGCTGTTTCGTGTAATAATGAAATAAACGCCTGAAGGAAGCTTATTGTCAAACGCGACGCTTACACTTTTCTTAACCTCTATTATTTCACTTAACAACTGTTTTCCTGTTGCATCAGCTATCTGTAAAAGAATTTTATCTTCTTTTTTGCTGGTTATATCTATGTGCAGGATCTCATTGCTTGAAGCCGGATTAGGCTGAATTCTGAAAGTATGGTTTTCTGTCGTGTTTAAAAGATTCGAAACCACCATGGAGTATGTTTCTTTTCCATCGGTGTCTGTTTGTTTTAACTGATAGTATGAAAGACCTGATAAAGGTTCATTGTCGATAAAACGATAAGTTAATTCAGAAGTACTGTTTCCTGCTCCGTTTACAGTGCCAATCGGATAAAAATTAATGCCATCTGCAGATCTTTCAATGGTGAAGAATTCGTTATTCTTTTCACTGGAAGTTGCCCAGATCAATTTCACGGCATTTAGATCGGATTCTTCAATGTTAAAGTATAAAAGCTCAATAGGGAGTGGGATTGTATTCGTTACCGAGATCGTATATTGACATTCAGCACCTCCGTTACCATCCCATACAAAATAGTAGCGCGTAGATACCGCATTAGGTAATGAAGCACTATAGGTTTGTCCCGTTGAAAGTGAGGCACATGGTACACCACCAACGCCGGAATATGGTCCGCCACATGTTCCTGTAATTACCCCAAATTGACCTGAACCGGCATAGAATCCCGAACCGGTATAATAACCTGTACTACACGTAACACTATTAACGGAAACATTAACTGCTGTTCCAGATCCGTCAGATTGAAAAGCTACCCAGTTGGTATTCTCAATAGTACCGGCACAAATTAATGCTCCTGCCGGGTCATCAGTTCCGGCTGTGTAATTACAATTGGTACTGTTTATTGTTATCGGAGAACCAGCTGTAACTGTCGAAGGAGTAGCACAATTGTCACCTACAGGTGGCGTAAAGCTATTCACTGATAGCGTGTATGGTCCGTTAGAGTTTGACATCCCGTCTACTTGAAGATAATAGGTCCCTGCATTCTGGAAATAAACGGTACGACAAGGGGAATTGGGTCCATTGGTAGTTGATCCTGGACCTGTTGTTGTTTGTAATCCACCTCCCCAGGCTCCATTGGTAACACAAGTGAATGGGCCACTGCATGAGGAAGCACTCAATACCGCAACTTCTGCCATACCGGCAGCCGTCGTATTTGTCAATTGGATACTTAAGTATGAATTCGCACCAACCGTTACTTGGTAAAAAACATCATTTCCTAGACCGGAGGTTGAATAATTTCCGTTACAAGATCCCGACAATACGTTGGCAAATCCTCCGGTGGCGTTATTTCCGTTGTGTGTATATGGGAA
>JBFHIN010000489.1:0-1591 GCA_041596415.1 Crocinitomicaceae bacterium
CAGATCTGCATATCTTCAGGATTTGCTTTTTTCCACAAGGCAAAATCAGCAAAAAAACGCTTTTCATCCTGCGCATTCAAAGTGCGTGTCTCTTCCTCTAATTCATCGATCTTTCTGCCACTTAAAATTCCATAGTGGTAATTTTCACTATATCTTCTTACGTCGAAATAAACGGAGCCATTAACTTCATAGGCGTAGCCATTTTCAATAATCTTTTCAATGATCTCGATCTGTTCCTGAATATGTTGTGTGGCGGTAGGTTCGATACTCGGAGGTAACATATTATAAGTTCGCTGAAGATCCTGAAATTTTACGTTGTACTTGTAAACGATCTCCAGAGATTGCACCTGTTCCAGTCGTGCAGCTTTTCCAATGCTATCCTCTGCCACCCCGGCACTGTTGGTAATGTGGCCGGCATCTGTAATGTTCCGCACATATTTTACGCGGTACCCACGGTGCAACAAATAGCGGTAGATCATATCGAAATTGATAAAAGTCCGCATGTTACCCATGTGAGGCTCACTGTACAGAGTTGGACCGCACACATACATACCGACAAAATTTTCATTAAGCGGTGCGAAAAGCTCTTTTTTACCTGAAAGACTGTTGTATATCTGAAGTTTGCTCTCTGACATCTGTATTACTATTGAAAAGGCAAGATTATTCTTTGTTTTTCGATTTTATCATCTTCTGAAGATAATAAACGTTGATGATCACTATTGCCGCATTGGTGACAATGATTGGAATGGAGGGCAACATGATTCCGTAAATGATAAAAAATGTACATCCGACCGTATTTATGATACGCAATAGGGACATTCTTTTCATGATAAAGGAAATCAGCACCAAAAATGAAGCTAGATAACCGACGTATTCTGTGTATTCGTTCATAAATTACTGTGTTAATTGAATTCCGAGTTCCTTCAATTGTTCCTCGTTCAATGGTGATGGTGCATCGATCATAGTATCTCGTCCGCTGTTATTTTTTGGAAAGGCGATATAGTCTCTAATAGATTCGGATCCTCCCATGGTCGCAACCAGCCTGTCTAATCCGAATGCTAAACCTCCGTGTGGTGGTGCACCGTATTCAAAGGCACTCATTAAGAAACCGAATTGTGCTTGCGCTTCCTCCTTGGTAAATCCAAGCAGGTCAAACATTCTGGATTGAAGATCTCTATCGTGAATACGAATTGAACCTCCACCAAGTTCAACACCGTTCATGGCTAAGTCATAAGCGTTAGCACGCACATTTTTAGGATCCGTTTCCAACATGGCCATATCTTCAGGCTTCGGAGAAGTAAACGGGTGATGCATAGCATGGAAACGTCCATTTTCCTCATCCCACTCCAACAATGGGAAATCCAATACCCAAAGTGGTTTAAAGACATTAGGGTTACGCAAACCAAGCTCATTACCCATGTGTAAACGCAATTCATTCATTTGCTTACGCGTCTTTTCCAGATCACCGCTTAGGATCAAGAGAAGATCTCCCGCCTTGGCATTCGCTTTTTCAGCCCAAGCAGCTAAAACTTCTTGAGTGTAAAATTTATCGACTGAAGATTTGTACGTTCCATCCGCATTACATCTCACA
>JBFHIN010000490.1:0-1589 GCA_041596415.1 Crocinitomicaceae bacterium
CAAAAGTTTCAATTTGCGCATAAGTGTTTTCACAGATGGTTCTTCAAAAGGTAATCCGGGTCCGGGTGGATACGGTCTTATAATGAAGTTCCAAGGTAAAGAAAAGGAGTTCTCACAAGGATTTCGTCTAACAACCAATAACCGAATGGAATTGTTGGCTGTGATTGTAGCTTTGGAGAATCTAAAAACAAATCAATATCCAGTGGATGTCTATTCAGATTCCAAATATGTAGTGGATGCTATAACAAAAGGCTGGGTTTTTGGGTGGAAGCAGAAGGGATTTAAGGGAAAGAAAAATTCGGATCTGTGGAATCGCTATTTGAAGCTGCATCCAAAATTTGATTTGCATTACCACTGGGTTAAAGGTCATGCCGGTCACCCTGAAAATGAACGCTGTGATAAATTGGCTGTCAGAGCGGCGGAAAGAGGTCCGTTTGAAGTTGACGAAGTTTTTGAGCAAGAATGCTTAAAGAACTCTTGATGGCCCATTTTGCAGCATTGCTGCTTTTACAAAGGTGTAAATTAGCGGATGAGGTAACTCACGGGTTGAGGAAATCTGTGGGCAATAGCCGCACGCAAGAAAAAAGCTATGGTTTTTTAGACTAAAGACCTCAGGTTCTTCAAATTGATTAAAGGCCTCAATGTCGATGATTTCATTTTCCAAGGCTCTAATTAGTTGAGGATACATACTATAGCGCGAAGATGTAAGTTCGACTGTATTGTGGTTTTCGTATAAGCGTATGAAAGCTTTCGAATGAGGTACAATTTGAATGCGTTCGAAATGTTTAGAATCGGCAAGATTTTCTGAGATCAACTTTTCACCATTTGGATTCAACTGAAAAGAATTGATCAATACCTCAAGCAAGCTTCTGATTCCCTCTCCCGTTAATAAAACCGGGATGTTCAAATCAGTAAGTGTTCTAATAAATCCTTGAAGAAAAAAGATATTTTGAAATGGGCCTGGAGCAATCCATATTCCATCAAACTGTTCAAGATTTTGCGTTTTAAATTGAGCCGCTTCGTTAACTTTTATCCAATAATAGTTGATATCGGTTTCCAAAAATCTGCTCGAATGGTCGAGAGCAAGGTTGGTCGCCTGATGGGCGTTATACGTGAAATTGTAATCTCCAATTATGGCAATTTTTAACGTTTTACTCATACGCATTTAGCAATTGAGCAGAAGATCTTAGCGTTGAAACCAGCCTTTGAAAACTGCGGACTGAATTCTGACAGAATCTTCTAACAAAGTTACAGGATCAGTTCTGTAAACATAGCAAGAAAAGTTGCATGTAAATTTTGAATAATCTCCTGATGCATCACTTTCTTGTAAAAGAGCAGAAAAAGTTACGCTTTGAGGATTTACGGAATTCTCTTTGGATGTCCAAATCTTGTTTGCTGCATCGCGATAAGTAACTTCAAAACCACTTGTGGCATTATTTGAATATACTGGTGTTGTATTGTTCAAATGAAAACTATTAAATAGCGAAAGAGTCGGGTCAGAAGTTGTAGATGCATCCCACATAACACTTCCTAATCCAACTTTTATGGAAACCAACGTTTCTGCGGATTTCATTTCAGAGTAGTAAACA
>JBFHIN010000491.1:0-1569 GCA_041596415.1 Crocinitomicaceae bacterium
AACATCAATTTCATTCATATGTGAATGTAAAGCAAGTTGAAAACCTTGCTCAACTAATGATTTTGCGATCTTTTTTCCCAATCCGCCGGAAGCGCCTGTTATTACTACTACCTTTTTTTCCATATCATTTTCATTGAACGCAATCCTTTGAACCAAAGAGGTGTTTTATCCCATCTATATTCATAATATTTACGGTCTTCACCAGACATATTATAGTTGAATTTACGTACATTTTCGACTCTGGATCCACCGAAGTCGAAAATTAAAGATTTTTTCTGAGCATATTGAATGGCCAAGTCCATTGCTCCATACATGGCTCCATCTTTCTTCGATTGTGGTAAAAATGCTCCTTTCAAGTAAATTAGTCTGGTATTCGTCTCCATGAAGAACAATCCCCCTACACAGGTATTTTCATTGTAAACCAAGTATTTGAACAATTGTTCTTCTTTCTCCATTTGCTCAACAAGTGCATGTAATCGATCGATCGTAAATTGATTAATTGTGCTGATTTTCGCAGGTAATTCAGAACGTATATGATGAAATATCAGATCATTGGAACCTTGTACATGGATCAAAAATTGAGCCGCATGGAATTTCTTGAGCATTCTCTTCAATTGCGTAGATTTCTTGATCTCGGGATGCCACTCTTGAAAAACATATTTTTCATGTACAAAATCCTTCATCAAATTTCTAACACAATAATTACCTCTCGTGAAATTGGCTTCTAACTCCATTTTGAATTCTTCAAAGGAATCTGGTTGTTGACCCAACCACTCTACATATCTCAGAAAAATTGGCGTATAACAACTTTTCACCCCAAGACGAATAGTGTATGGCACGGCAATTCCGCAAGAATAGTCATCATCTACATAAACACACCAATTTTCAGCAACAGTATCCAGATAATAGGCATAATTAAAAATGGTAGCGTCATTTGTAGCTTCTACCAGTTGGTTCCATCTTACAGTGTCTATATCGCGTCGTTCTATTAAGCGCATTGTTTTGAAGTTAACGCTAAGAACGCGTGAGTTTTTGAATTATTTCTTAAGAATTTTTCAAGGCGCTCAAAAGAATAATTGGTCATGCCTTTTGGGTGACCAATAACGACCATATTACTCCTACCCATGTTTGTGAATTGCTTCAGCTGTGTATGCAACATTGCAGCATAAAATCCATCTGTACTCACATGATTCCATGTGAAATTGAACAACGTAGATCGTTTTCTGCCGGGCTGAGCAAGAAAATTTCCATCTCCCAGCATCTTATGTTTGTGGGGATTCAATCGACCCAAAATGTATAATTTCCAATAAAACATAGGTGAATAACGCCATGAACTTATTGGGTACTCACAAAAATAACCAGTAGGATCTTCCACACAAACGTCATTTGAAAAACGATAAAAATCCTTCATCGGAGCATCTGTAAAATCAAAAGCGTATTCACCAGCCTTCATTTTACCTCCCGGGAACACACTAGAATCTATGCGTATACCGAGTTCCTTAAAACTTCTTTCCAATAAATGAAAAGGCTGCACACACCAACCACCTGCTCTAAACACAGTTGTAGATT
>JBFHIN010000492.1:0-1566 GCA_041596415.1 Crocinitomicaceae bacterium
TAGAATACATGCCTGTCACGCATGGGGTCGCGGGTTCGAGTCCCGTCCAGACCGCAACTGTTAAAAGCACAAAAAAACGCCTCTATGGCTGGAGGATTAGAAAAGCTCAAGATGTATCAATGTCTTGAGCTTTTTGCTTTTTAGCGTATTGAGAAAAGCTGTGGGTTTTTCAGCATTCATTGTAGCTCATATTACAAGAACTGTTCAAAAAAACCAGACATTGTTGGCAATGGTAACATGAGTTTAAAAAAGAGGAGCAAAGTAGTATATAGTTTTTCATGAGCATGTTATAGAAAAAAAATCCCTAAATGTTTAATGTGTTGCTTATTTTTGAAATATGACACGGATCAGCCTTCTACTTTTTGTTTCACTCACTTTTTCGGTCTTTTCACAAAGTGACTTTTCCGTAAAAATGAAACTGGCGAATGAGGTATATTATTCCTCACCTGATTCTGCTTATAAAATTTGTCTTTCCATTAAGGAAAGTAAAATAAGTAAGAAAGAATTGGCTGATCTTTCTCTTTTCAAGGCAAAGTGCTTATTAGTTATGACCGATTACATCAGTTGTGAAAAAGTACTGTTGCTAGCCGAGCGGATTTATCGTAAGAGCAATGATAAAGAAGGCCTGGCCATTAGCTTGTCCCTAAAAAGTATTCTTGCAGAACGACTGGGCAATCAAAACGAATCTCGGCGCTTACTACTCGAATCCTATAGCATTAATAAAAAAAGTGGAAATGTAAATTTGTTGTTTTCAAACCTCACCAATATATCCAATTTTTACTTAGATGAGTTAAAGAATGACAGTGTGAAACCCTATTTGGATGAACTCACCACTTATAAATCTCAATTTACACCAACACAATACTACTATTACCATCAAAATTGGGGCAGGTATTATCAAAATGTAGGCATGTTCGACTCGGCAGAAGTACATTTGTTTAAGGGGTTAAAAGTAGCTGAAGAACAGAATATGGTTGACAGTAAGGCAACAATGCTGTATAATCTTAGTAATTTTTACAAAACAACGGGGCTGCTCGGAAAAGCTATGCAATTTGGAAAACAAAGCCTAGAATATTCAAGGCAAAACAAGTTGTTATTTGAAGCCTCAGATGCTTTGTCTTTGCTTATTGAATTGGCTGAAAAAACTGGCGATTACCGTTCCGCCTATCAGTATCAGAAGGACTTTATTACCGTTCAAGACAGCTTGATAAACATTGAGAAGCTTGACAATATTAAACAAGTGAAATTCCAAATGGACTTAGCTGATAAGGAGAAAGAAATTGCCAATGAAAAAGTCCTCAGTGCTCAGGCCGACCTCGACAAAAAAAATGCGCAGTCGCAGAAAAACTTCGTTTTACTCCTTTTGCTGGGAGTCATTGCTGTTTTGTTCACACTAGCGTTTGCATTTTTCAAGAACAAAAAACTCTACGCCATTATTCACCGGCAGAAGGAATTGGTTGACGAAAAGAACCAGGTAATAAGTGATGCATTGAAGGACATTGATGCGAGTTTAACGTATAGCCACTTCATACAGAATGCACTCTTACCGTCACCGGATGAATTGAA
>JBFHIN010000493.1:0-1559 GCA_041596415.1 Crocinitomicaceae bacterium
ATTCAAGTAAGCATCAATCTTTTCAAAGATCCATGTTCTTTTATACTCTCCAATCGGCGCTAACCCACCTTTCTTAATAGAAAGATCTGGCTTAGGTATAATTTTATCAATATCAGCCTCAGAGACCTCTCCCAAACCACTGCAAGTAGGACAAGCCCCGTAAGGTGAGTTAAAGGAAAATAAATTCGGTTCGGGCTCGGGATAAGATATACCACTTGTAGGACACATTAACGATCGGCTAAAATGACGAACTTCTTCTGTATCGAAATCCATCACCATCATTGCTTTTTCACCATGACGCATTGCGGTGATCACGGCATCGTAAATACGCTTTCTATCTTCTTTTTTTACCAGCACGCGATCAATTACAATGTCAATATCATGAATCTTGTAACGATCGAGTTTCATTCCTTTCTGAATGTCCTGTAAAACACCATCCACGCGAACTTTTGTGAATCCCATTTTTTGGATCTGTTCAAACAGCTCGCGATAATGCCCCTTCCTACCCTTAATTTTTGGAGCAAGCAGGATCACCTTTTTCCCATCGTATTTTTCAATGATCAAGTCCACGATTTGATCATCGGAATATTTCACCATTTGTTCACCGGTTACGTACGAATATGCGGTGCTTACCCGGGCATAGAGCAGGCGAAGAAAATCATAGATCTCTGTTATTGTTCCGACTGTTGATCGAGGTGACCTAGAAACCGTTTTTTGTTCTATAGAAATAACGGGACTCAATCCTTCAATTTTGTCGACATCCGGACGTTCTAGCCCACCAAGAAACTGGCGCGCATAGGCCGAAAATGTTTCAATATATCTTCTTTGTCCCTCGGCAAAAATTGTATCAAAAGCTAATGAAGATTTGCCACTTCCACTCAAACCGGTAAAAACTACCAATTGATTTCTAGGTATGCGTAAATCAACATTTTTTAGGTTATGCTCTCGCGCCCCATACACTTCAATCCAATCTAACGATTTCTTATCTTTCAAATTAATACGAATTATACGGTTTTAGAGAAAATGACTTATCCGGTAACTGAATAAAATAGTGTTTTTTTCTGATACTAAGTTTATTTGACAAGATCCATGGATTCATCCGGATCAAAATTTTATAGTTAACCCCCTGCTCTTGTGCCCATTGCACCAGATTATTGATTGTTTTGTTAATCTCTATTTTTCTGATCTTGTATGGTCGATACAGTTCTGTCGATTGAACATTATATCCATACTTCTCAG
Source organism: Crocinitomicaceae bacterium (assembly GCA_041596415.1). Taxonomy (GTDB): domain Bacteria; phylum Bacteroidota; class Bacteroidia; order Flavobacteriales_D; family Crocinitomicaceae; genus M0103. The sequence goes on from JBFHIN010000493.1 coordinate 1,240, forward strand.
GATTTTCCATGATCAGTTTCATGGCCAAAATTCTAAACACATACCTACCGGTCTCATTGTTCATGTGCGTATCAAAATAATTACTCGTTCCCTGCCATCGCATGTCCGAACGTACTCCACCGATCCCGCGGTTATAAGACGCTGCTGCCAAACACCAATCCTTTAAGGTATCATAAGCGAATTTTAAATAATTACAGGCGGCAATCGTGCTTTTATCCAGATCCATACGTTCATCCACTTCAGCTGAAATTTCAAGCCCATACTGCTTAGCGGTAACCGGCATAAATTGCCAAAATCCAACCGCTCCCGCAGGACTATAA
>JBFHIN010000494.1:0-1547 GCA_041596415.1 Crocinitomicaceae bacterium
CGTTCAACTTCTATTTCAATGGTTGTCCCTTTCGGTCCTTTCAGGGCACTCGACACTTCATCAGATGGTATTCCTTGCATATTTTTACCATCAATGCTTATGATCTTATCACCTGCCTTTAAGCCTGCTTTTTGAGCCGGATTACCTTCGTAAGGTTCAGCAATAAAAGTGAATTCGTCGATTTTGCGAATTAAAGCTCCAATTCCTCCGTATTGACCAGTGGTCATCAAACGGTAATCTTCAATGTTAGATTCATGATAATACACCGTGTACGGATCAAGTTCTTTTAACATGGCATCTATCCCCACTTTTGAAAGTTTTCCAGTTGAAGGAACATCTACATAATACATGTCAATGTGCTGATAGATCTGATCCATCAACTCAAGGCTTTTAAGAACTTCAAAACCGTTGGACTGCGCCAAGGTTCCCTGACCTATAAAAAGACCAAAAAAAGAAATTAGTAGATAATTGAAAAGCTTATTCGTTCTATTCGTTGGAGTTGACATGTGTTATTGCTTTAAATAATTGTCTTATTTTCTTATCAAATTGTTCTTGGCTAATCTCCTCTTTGCTGGTGTAAATCAGAAATAAGGCCAGTTGAGTATTTTCTTCAGTTAAGAATGATTCTAAAATTAATTTATTCTTTCGAATCGACTCACGTAAAAGTCTTTTAATTCTGTTTCTGTCGTGTGCGTATTTGAAGTTGCGCTTCGGAACAGACAAGGTGATTTGAAATGTTGCGCTACCTTCAGGAAGCTCAGTTTCAAAATAATGGAGTATGATTGGATAGGACTTTACCGTTTTTTTGTGCTCAAATAATTCACCAATTATCTTTTTGCTACACAACTTGTAAATTTTGCCAAATCGCTCATCCATTATACAAAGATATAAACATGAGTGAATGCCTGTGAGTTTTTCTATTTTTGCAAGGTGCGAAATAAGAAAAGTGTTGGAATTGTTGGTACTGGACCCGCAGGATTAATGGCTGGTACACTCTTGTTGGAAAAGGGTATTGACGTACAGTTTTTTGATCATAACAAGGCAGTAGCGCGTAAATTCTTGGTAGCGGGTCACGGAGGTTTTAATTTAACAAATGCGGCTGATGTTCTATTTTTTCAGGGGCAGTATAATCATCCCTTTCTGAAAGATGCTGTTTCGCGCTATTCGGCGCAAGACTTTAGAGAATTTTTAAACAAAATTAAAATACCTACTTACGTCGGAAGTTCAGGGAAGATATTTCCACAGCAAGGAATTAAACCGATAAGTGTGCTGGCTAACTGGAAAAACTACCTGCACCATTTGGGAGCACAGTTTCATATGGAACATGAATTACAGGATTTTAATGAAAATGAACTGACCTTTGAATGTAAAGGCGAGACTAAAAAGTACACTTTCGATTTTGTTGTTTTCGCATTGGGTGGAGGTTCTTGGGCCGTTACAGGTTCAAACGGCGAATGGTTGGAAATTTTCAAAAGAAAAGGTATTGAAACCTTGAGTTTTACAGCGTCAAACAGTGGGTTTGAATGTGATGTTGCGGAAATATTAAG
>JBFHIN010000495.1:0-1545 GCA_041596415.1 Crocinitomicaceae bacterium
TAATTTATAAGCATTTTAGGACCAGGAAGTTCCTTCTTTACCATCTTTAATGGTTATTCCTGCCGCTGCCAATCCGTCACGAATCAGGTCTGAAGTTGTCCAGTCTTTGTTCTCTCTTGCTTTTTGGCGAATGTCTATGATCAAATCCATCACCGGGGCCAATTTTGAATCTCCGTTAGCCACTCCTGTTCTAAGACCTAAAACATCGGTTACAAATCCATTCATTTCTTTTTTCAAAAGTTCAAGATCTTCAGCCGAGATGGTGTCTTTTCCGTCGTTGATCAAGTTAATTCTTCTTACAGCCTCGAACAAATTAGCAATCAGCATAGGAGCATTGAAATCGTCATCCATCGCCTGATAAAAACTATCTACCAATTCTTTAACATCAAATGTAGACTGAACAGTCAAATTCAATTTTGGCAAAAGAACCAATGCATCTGTTAAACGGGTATATCCTTTTTCTGCAGCATTTAGAGAATCCTCTGTTAGATCTAGTGTCGAACGATAATGCGCTTGCATCATGCAAAAACGAATAACATCAGGAGAATAGGGTTTATCAAACAAACTTGTAGATCCCTCAACAATTTCCATGGGCAAGAAATAATTTCCGAAGGATTTACTCATTTTCTGACCATTCACATTCAACATATTGGCATGAAGCCAGTATTTAGCGGGATTACATCCAAATGAACCACAACTTTGAGCAATCTCGTCCTCGTGATGCGGAAACTTAAGATCCATTCCTCCGCCATGTATATCAAAACGCTCTCCTAAGTATTTTGTGCTCATAGCCGTACACTCAATGTGCCAACCCGGATTACCATCTCCCCAAGGGGAACGCCAGATCTGCATATCTTCAGGATTTGCTTTTTTCCACAAGGCAAAATCAGCAAAAAAACGCTTTTCATCCTGCGCATTCAAAGTGCGTGTCTCTTCCTCCAATTCATCGATCTTTCTGCCACTTAAAATTCCGTAGTGGTAATCTTCACTATATCTTCTTACATCGAAATAAACCGAGCCATTAACCTCATAGGCGTAGCCATTTTCAAGGATCTTTTCAATGATCTCGATCTGTTCCTGAATATGTTGTGTGGCGGTAGGTTCGATACTCGGAGGCAACATATTATAAGTTCGCTGAAGATCTTGAAATTTTACGTTGTACTTGTAAACGATCTCCAGAGATTGCACTTGTTCCAGTCGTGCAGCTTTTCCAATGCTATCCTCAGCCACCCCGGCACTGTTGGTAATGTGTCCGGCATCTGTAATGTTCCGCACATATTTTACTCGGTACCCACGGTGCAACAAATAGCGGTAGATCATATCGAAGTTGATAAAAGTCCGCATGTTACCCATGTGAGGCTCGCTGTACAGAGTTGGACCGCACACATACATACCGACAAAATTTTCATTAAGCGGTGTGAAAAGCTCTTTTTTACCTGAAAGACTGTTGTATATCTGAAGTTTGCTCTCTGACATCTGTATTACTATTGAAAAGGCAAGATTATTCTTTGTTTTTCGATTTTATCATCTTCTGAAGATAATAAA
>JBFHIN010000496.1:0-1540 GCA_041596415.1 Crocinitomicaceae bacterium
CAATTCCAAATGGATGCCTTCTGAAGGAACTTGAACCACGTAAAGCGGCAATAAAGCCAATAAAAAGAATGAAACGGCATTGTTTCCAACTCGATGTTCCTTATAAAAACTGTAAGCGGTTAAGATTACTCCAATTATTAATAAACCAAAAGCGGATGCTAAGAAAGTCCCTATATAAGCCAGCAATCCAACAGAAATTAAATTAAAAAATAGCCGTGCACTCTGAGCATCAACGTAAAAAGGCATTTTACGCCAGAACTGCATTTTCCATGCTTTTAGTGGTTCAAATAAAACTGTTATGCATAACAAAATTATTACCGGTGTACTGTTCAGCTGAACAGAGAAGTTATTGAAGGTTATCGGATCTTTAGCCAATAAAAAAATGAACACACTGATCAATAGTAATCCCTCTGCCCACCATTTAGACTTCATGAAAGGGATCCTTGAAATTAAATAATGGAAAACAAGAAAACCAATTAAATACAATTCTGTCTGAACGCCTTTATCGTCGATATGTTCAAGGAAATGATACGTAAAACCAATTGATACCAACAACAAAAGCAAATGATCTAACTTCTTGTCATTTTTTATCAGAACCAAAAGCGAAAAAACACTCAATAAAACCACAATAAATAATTCGATCATGACAACTTTTTTATCAAAGATAAATAATTTTATTTACCTAGGTAAATTATCTTTATAGTGCCCTGTTTTTTAGTGGAATTTGTTTTAATTTATGAAAATAAGGCAGATGAAGATTTTCTTCTAAAATCAATAAATGTTGAATTCTATGGCAATCAGTCCCAACAAAATCAACTAAACCGGCGTCAATCAATCGTTCAGCTTGTTTTCTTATTGCATTACCATAATGTCCGGTTAGGGATAACAAATTGAGCTGGATATTAACCCCAAGTTCACGGTATTTTTCAGCCATCTCTAACGAACCATGAAAATAGGCGTACCTCTCGAAATGAGCAAGTACAGGCTTATATCCTGCAGTTTGCATATCAAAGAATAACTGAGTTTCATTAGAAGGTGGTGTGTGAAAGGAAAATTCAAGCAACACAAAATTTTCACCGAAATGCAAAACCTCTTTGTTTGAAATACTATCGGCAAAGGTTTCATCATAGTAATACTCCGAGGCTGCTTCGATGTCTATTGTCAATCCCAACTGCTCACTTGCGTGTTTTACTTCAGCCCATAAAGTATTGATTTTTTCAGGAGTATTGGGATAAACCTCGCTCATAGTATGAGGAGTAGTGATCACCTTTCTATAACCCAACGATTGAAACTTGGCTAATAGTGCGATCGTTTCATCCATAGATTTTGATCCGTCATCAATACCAGGCAAAAGGTGAGAATGCATATCCACCGCAATATCCTGAAGCGAATATGGATTTTTATACTTGTTCTCCTTCTTAAAAAGACGATCGAGCCAAGTCATCGCTATCGATTTTCGTACATATTTTTGTAATAGGTGTTGTATTCACCTGAGGTAACTTTTTCAACCCAATCTTGGTTATTTAAGTACCAATCTACC
>JBFHIN010000497.1:0-1535 GCA_041596415.1 Crocinitomicaceae bacterium
ATGCCGTGATTAATTTACCTGACAATAAGAAGTTCGAAATAAAGACTGTAAATAACACTTTATCAAACAAATACATTCAGTCAGTTAAACTAAACAATAAATCCTACAACACCTTACAGATCAATCATAGCGATATTGTAAACGGAGGTGCTCTGGAGTTCACCATGGGAGCTAAACCTCCAAAAAGCGAACACTTTTCTTCGAGTGTCAGCGCCATCAATAAAGTAGATTACGGCTTTGTACCTGTACCCTTTTTTACGAATGAACAGCGTCTGTTCGACGATTCTTTACGTGTAGATATCTCGGCGTTGGATATTCACTCCTATGCTAAACGATCAATAGAATACCGATTCACCAAAGACACAACGAAAATCCTAAAGTTTGACAAGCCGTTTTATATTCATTCTAGCACACAACTACAAAGCAGGTCAACGTATCAGGACGACAAGAGTAAACAATTCAGGAGTGCATGGGTAGATGCAGAGTTCGTTAAAAAAGATCCAAATATCCATCTGATACTGAAGACAGAGTACGCTCCACAATACGCCGCCTCAGGGAAGGATGCTTTAATAGATGGGATTATGGGCGGCAATGAATACCGTACCGGCGACTGGCAAGGCTTTTGGGCCACCGATCTTTTGGCAGAAATCAATTTTGACGAAGCCCGAATGTTGAAAAAAATTGGTTTATCCTGCTTAGAGGACACTAAATCATGGATCTTCCTCCCAAAAAGTATAAAGATCATGATCAGCTACGACGGACAAAATTATTTGCCTTTGGGTGAATTAACATCAGAACTTCCAACTGCGAATTATTCAGGCGCCAAGGCACACACTTATGCGCTTGAACATAAGGGAGATAGAGCCATAAAAAGCATTAAGATCATTGCTGCCAACTTCGGAAAATGTCCGGAATGGCATATTGGTAAGGGTAATGATACCTGGCTTTTTGTTGACGAGATCCTGCTTAAATAGTTTAAAAAAAAGGCTACAAAAACAAGGCTATTTCCAAGGCTATTTGGAAATAGTTGGTATTTTTACGCCGCAAGTAAAATCCAAAAACGAAAAAATGAAACAATTACAAGTTAGTTTAGTCGCTATTGCCCTAATCATCAGTTCGCTTGTCCGCGCTGACGAAGGGATGTGGCTTCCTTTCATGCTCAACAGAAATTACAGCGACATGAAAAAACATGGTCTTCGCTTATCACAAGACCAGATCTATTCAATTAACAAATCATCATTGAAGGATGCGGTGATTTCCTTTGGAGGATTTTGTACCGGAGAGATCATTTCAAAAAGTGGTTTGATCCTTACGAATCACCACTGTGGATATGACGCTATTGCCAGCTCATCGACACCTGAACACAATTACCTGGACAATGGTTTCTGGGCAAAAAATAATAAAGAAGAAATTCCGATCCCAGGTCTTACGGCCACTTTCATCATCCGTATGGAAGACGTAACTTCTACCATCACGAAGGAATTAAATGCTAATATGACAAGCGATCAACGTAATGCTAAGATCCGTGAGATCTC
>JBFHIN010000498.1:0-1531 GCA_041596415.1 Crocinitomicaceae bacterium
TCAATTGTTGTGGGATGGAAATAAGTATTTTACGGGAATCAATAAATTCTTCAAGTTTGTGGAGAGCCAAACCTACAAAATTCAGTACCGAGTTATGCTTTCCAGATATCGTGGAAGAACACTTTGTCCTGAATGTAAAGGCACTCGACTGAGAAAGGATGCCGGTTACGTGAAAATAGAAGGGAAATCAATTACTGATGTGGTCTTATCTCCAATTGAGGAAATGCTGGAATTCTTTAAAAGAATGGAACTGAATGCATATGACGTACAAGTTTCAAAAAGAATATTACCTGAGATTACAAATCGCTTGAAATTTCTGTGTGACGTCGGATTAGGTTATTTGACATTAAACCGTCCTTCAAATTCGCTTTCGGGAGGTGAATCACAGCGTATTAATTTGGCCACTTCCTTAGGAAGTAGTCTAGTTGGATCCATGTATATTCTTGATGAACCTTCCATCGGACTTCACCCTAAAGACACCCAACGTTTGATCACGGTTCTTCAAAATTTACGCGATATAGGAAACACAGTCATCGTTGTTGAACACGAAGAAGAGATCATGCAAGCTGCCGATGAGATCATTGATATTGGTCCAATGGCAGGGATTCATGGCGGTGAAGTAGTTTTCCAAGGAGATCACAAAGCATTAAAGAAAGCAAAGAACAGTTTGACCGCTGAATATTTGACCGGAAAAAGAGCTATTCCAGTGCCGTTGAAACGTCGTCGAGTGAAAAACAAAATTACTATTCAAGGGGCTCGACAGTATAACCTAAAAAATATCACTGTAGATCTGCCCCTAAATATGATCGTTTGTGTTACTGGGGTTAGCGGTTCAGGAAAATCTACCCTCATTAAGGAAATCGTTTACCCTGCCATCAAAAAAGAACTTGGAATCCATGGCGATCAAATTGGTGCATTTTCAAACATATCCGGTGATTTAAAAACGATCAAAGCCATTGAATTTGTAGATCAAAACCCAATTGGTAAATCGTCAAGAAGTAATCCAATTACCTACGTTAAAGCATTTGATGACATACGAGATCTTTATGCTCGACAGCCGTTGGCCAAATTAAGAGGTTATAAACCTGGATTTTTTTCATTTAATGTCGAAGGTGGTCGCTGCGAGATGTGCGAAGGCGAAGGCGAAATAACGGTGGGCATGCAATTTATGGCTGATGTTCACTTGGTTTGTGACGTATGTAACGGTAAGCGATATAAACAGGAAACACTTGAAGTAGAATTTCAAGGCGTCAACATCGCTCAGTTGTTAGATATGGATATTGAAACCGTGATCGAATTTTTCAAAAAATCAAATGACAAAGCCGCTACAAAGATCATTGATAAAATACAACCGCTTGCTGATGTCGGATTAAACTACCTTAAAGTCGGACAAGCTTCTAGCACATTGAGTGGTGGAGAAGCACAACGCATCAAGCTAGCTTCTTTTCTTGCCAAAGGAACAGGCACCCCTTCTACCCTATTTATTTTTGATGAACCGACGACCGGACTTCATTTTCATGACATTGATAAA
>JBFHIN010000499.1:0-1522 GCA_041596415.1 Crocinitomicaceae bacterium
AAAGATCGAAGAAGCAAATCGTTTAAATGAACGTGTTAATTATGACCTGGAAATGATCCGAGAATTGGGATATTGTTCTGGAATTGAGAACTATTCACGTTATTTTGATCAGAGAAAACCGGGTGAACGCCCTTTCTGTTTGCTCGATTATTTTCCGGACGATTTCCTGATGGTCATCGACGAAAGTCACGTAACTGTGCCACAGGTACGTGCCATGTACGGAGGCGACAGAGCAAGAAAGATAAATTTGGTCGATTATGGCTTCAGACTGCAAGCAGCTGTAGACAACCGACCTTTGAAATTTGAGGAATTCGAATCATTGATGAACCAAGTTATCTTTGTATCTGCAACTCCTGCCGACTACGAGATCGAAAAATCTGAAGGCATACTTGTTGAACAAGTAATACGCCCTACAGGTCTTTTAGATCCAAACATTGTTGTACGACCAAGCAAGAACCAGATCGACGACCTGATTGAAGAAATACAGCAAAGGGTCGAAGTGGATGAAAGAACATTGGTAACTACCCTGACAAAAAGGATGGCCGAGGAACTGCAAAAGTACTTAGATCGATTAGGTATTCTATGCCGTTATATACATAGTGACATTGACACCATTGAACGTGTGGAGATCTTACGTCAATTGCGACTGGGCACCTTCGATGTTCTTATTGGAGTAAACCTACTTCGCGAGGGATTAGACTTACCTGAAGTTTCTCTTGTTGCTATTTTAGATGCCGATAAAGAAGGGTTTTTACGCAATGAAAGATCACTTGTACAAACTGTAGGTCGCGCAGCAAGGAATGTCAATGGTACAGTGATCATGTATGCCGATAAAGTCACAGAATCCATGCGGAAAACGATAGAAGAAACGGCTCGAAGAAGAAAAATTCAAATAGAATACAACGAATTGCATGGTTTAGTGCCTACACCATTGAACAAGTCCAAAGAAAAAATCCTGGAATCGACCAAAGTTGCTGATGGGGACATGGAATTGCGTGCCATGAAATACGAAATAGAAGAAAGCAATGCACTAGCTGCAGATCCGGTGGTAGGTTACATGTCACTTGAACAATTGGAAAAATCCATTACTTATACGCGTAAACAAATGGAAAAAGCTGCCAAAGATTTGGATTTTATTGAGGCAGCACGACTTCGCGATGAATTATTCGCTTTAGAAGCGGTTAAAAAAGATAAAAAATAAAATAGAACATATGGAAGTAAGAACACTTTTCGGTCAGTTTCGTCTCTTGGCAATTCTAGAGGGAATATCATTTATTTCATTTGGATTAACCATGCCATTGAAATATTTGATGGACATTAAAGGGCCAAACTACGTTGTAGGAATGATCCATGGATTCCTTTTTTTAGCATACGTTGTTTATTTGTTGATCAATCACTTTGATAAACAATGGTCTTTAAGCAAGTCTGGATTGCTTTTTATCGCTTCATTGTTACCATTCGGAACGTTCGTTGCGGATGCAAAATTGCTGCGTCAACAAAAATAAAAACTTCATAACGTGCA
>JBFHIN010000500.1:0-1518 GCA_041596415.1 Crocinitomicaceae bacterium
AAAAAGTGTCCTGCGAAGTAAATGTGCCGCCTGTGACTTTGTCCATGGTCCGGCGTAGGGATTCATACTGAGCGTGATCGGTTGATCAATAACTTGTTCTGGCATGTAGTAAGTTTTAAAGGGAACAATTTAAGAAAAATCCTCAATTTTAAAAAGCTTTTCTTTAATCTAGAAAAGAAATATTCCTCTTTAAACCCTCAAATTTAGTGCGTTTTACAGCGGAGTTTTTAAAAAGTGTATTGAAAAGCTCTTGATCGAGATCCTGCCAATCCTTTTTTGTCAAAGATAGTAGGTGAATGTCGGGGATGAAGCGAGGTTCATTATGAGGTGTAGAAAAGCGATTCCATGGACACACATCCTGACAAACATCACAACCAAACATCCAATTATCCATTTTACCTTTGAACTCTTTGGGAAGCAATTCATCTTTTAATTCAATGGTCAGATATGAAATGCATTTAGAACCATCTACTACATAGGGTTTAACGATAGCTTCTGTTGGACAGGCATCTATACAACGTGTGCATCGCCCACAATAATCCTTAATTGGTCCATCAGGTTCAATTTCAATATTTATTATTAGCTCAGCAATAAAGAAAAAAGAACCATGTTTGGGGTGAATTATGTTTGTATTCTTACCCATCCATCCAGCTCCGGACTTTTTTGCCCAGGCTTTGTCCATTACTGGTGCAGAATCTACGAAAAAACGTCCCTCCACAGAGCCTTCTGTTTCTTGAATACAACTATAAATATTCTTAAGTTTATCTTTAACCACAAAATGATAATCCTCACCGTACGCGTATTGCGAAATCTTTGGAGCCTGATCTTCTACTTGTTTTTGGGGATTATAATAATTGAATAAGAAAGTAATCACAGTTTTAGCGCCATCAACGAGTTTTGTGGGATCTAAGCGCTTATCGAAATGATTTTCCATGTAAGACATCTTACCGTGCTTATTCTCACTTAACCATTTCTCTAACCGTATTGCTTCATCTTCCAGAAATTCGGCCTTTGAAAATCCGCAATAAAAAAAACCTTCCTCAATGGATTTTTGAATGATCCTTTCTTTTAATGTCATGCCGTGCTCAGAACAATCCGCCTTGTGAAAAACCGAGATTTTTTCCCAAATGACGATATGCCTTTTCAGTTGCTTTTCTACCTCTTGGGGTGCGCATTAGAAATCCTTCTTGAATTAAGAACGGTTCATAAACTTCTTCTAATGTACCGGCATTCTCTCCTATCGCTGTCGCAATTGTTGTTAAACCAACGGGCCCTCCCTGAAATTTATCAATGATCACGTTAAGTATGCGAAGATCCATTTCATCCAAACCAGATTCATCCACATTTAACGCTTTCAACGCTATTGTAGTGATTGGCACGTCAATTTCACCTGAACCTTTGATTTGAGCAAAATCTCTAACTCTACGCAGTAAGGCATTCGCTATTCTGGGAGTACCTCTACTTCGACTTGCAATCTGATAAGCCGCTTCTTCCGAAATTGGAATGTTTAACAAATCT
>JBFHIN010000501.1:0-1510 GCA_041596415.1 Crocinitomicaceae bacterium
GATAGTTCCCATGTTGAAATCAAACGGAAATCCAACGGATACGATAGATGAGGTAGCCGCTAGTTTTTCCTTTAAAGATAATCTCGCAACAAAAATGGGGGATGAAGTTAAATTGGAAATTCAGGTGCAGCGAAAAGATATCAGTAAATTGGAACTGATTTACAACGATAGCATTTTTGCAAGCTGGGAAAACCCAAAAAACAATATCACATACGCGTTCAACGCAGGTTTTTACGGTTTAGGGACGAGAGGCATTCAGCTTTTAAGTACACTTTCAGACGGTTCAACATTTGTTGATAACAGAATGGTTCGCGTGCTATCAGATGTTGTACCCGAGTTGTGGATAGCGAAAATTGAACGCTCATATCCACATCAATCGAATAGCTTTACGCAAGGATTGGAATTTAATGAGGGAATCTTGTACGAAGGTACGGGTCAGAAAAATGAAAGCATGGTGGCTCAAGTGGATCTTCAGTCAGGAAATATTATCAAGAAAATAGGACTGGATGCAAATTATTTTGGAGAAGGGATAACAGTTTTTGGAAATAAAGTGTACCAATTGACTTGGCAGGAGCAAAAATGTTTTGTATACGACAAAAAGACCTTAGAGCTGATAAAGGATTTTTCTTACAATGGAGAAGGCTGGGGCTTATGTAATGATGGTAATTCGCTGATCATGTCCAACGGAACAGAACGTATCGTGTTCCGCAACCCAGAAACCTTTGAAATTGAAAGGACTATCGAGGTGTATACACACCAAGGGCCTGTGGCTAATCTTAATGAGTTGGAGTTTGTTGATGGTCTTATTTATGCCAATGTATGGATGACAAACAGAATTGCCGTGATTGACCCAGACAGCGGTAAAGTACTTGCAGAAATCGACGCAACATCCTTAATGAAAGAAGGAAGAGGAAGTGGAGATGTTTTAAACGGAATTGCCTACAATCACAAAACAAAGTTGTGGTATATGACGGGTAAGAACTGGAGTAAACTTTTTGAAGTTTCATTTAAAAAACCTGCAGCTTAAGCGCAAGGATTGTATCAGCCGGTATCGCCATCTTTCGTAGAAAACGTCTAAAGCATAACGCTTCAACAGATCCACTACGTTCTGATATTCCACTGTTATTGCTAAACGAACTTAACTTGTCGGCTCCTCTTCCAAAGAAATACTCTCATTGTTAATCTATGCTGTAAAGTAGTTAAACCACCTTTCTAGTTGTTTACTTTCGTTATGAAGTGTAAAAGAGCAATTTCTTACGTTTGAAAGTTGAAGATAATTTTTGTTTACTCGAAGATTGGATAGTTGAGTCGTCTAAATTATCGTATGTAGTTTCCCAGAACAATTACACCACATATATTGCCACTTCTATAATAGAATCGAAAGAAAAAAATTCATTAAAAAAATTACAGAACGTCGAAATTCTCAATATTATATAGTTTCTTTGCGCGATTTTTTATCAAAACAAGCTGTTTTTTATTCATTATTTAACATGTTGACTTTAAGGTAAAA